>JAJEBJ010000041.1 GCA_022822575.1 Alphaproteobacteria bacterium
GGAGCCTTGTAGCCGAGCATCGCCCGCAGGTCGCTCCAGCCGGTCGCGAGGATGGCGCTGATCCTCATCGCCCTCACCTCTGCCGTCCGGGCGTATCAGGGAACTGTGCCCGGGATTCCAGCCGCTTTCTGCCGCCGTTCCCCGCCCTTCATCAGGAGGGAATGATCGGCGGCCAGCAGGCCTTCTTCCCTGCTTCGCGGACTGCGCGTCGCATATCTGGAAAACGAGTCCGCTACCGGCCTTTCGAGATCGGCCTTCCGGGCCTCGTTTCCGCGTGTCACCATGGTGTCCTACCCCGGCTTCCTCCGGCAGGCTGACATGAACTGTCCAGCTACACTGGAACAGCTTCAATCCACCTTCACTTCCCTTCGAGACGGAGGGAGCGTGGTGCCGGTTGCGGCAGGTTGCCGGGACCGGGTGGCGCGGCATCGGAGTGGAAGATGATGACCAGGAGACGGGTGTTCACGGGTGGGCCGGTGTTCACGGCAGATCCCGAGCGGCCATGGGCAAGGGTCGTCGTCACCGAGGGTGACCGGATCCTCTTCGTCGGTGACACCCTGCCGGACGGCTTCGACGACCCGGCGGAGACCATCGACGTCGCTGGCGGACTGGTGCTCCCCGGTTTCATAGACGGTCATGTTCACGTGGCCATGACCGGCGCCGCGATGCTGAAGGCGCAACTGCGCGGTTCCGGAAGTCTCGAGGAGATTCAGCGACGCGTCAGGGCATGGGCGGATCAGCATCCCGACGAACCCAGGGTTCTCGGCACCAACTGGGTGCATTCGGATGTTCCGGATGCGAAGCCCACCAGGCAGATGCTCGATGGCATCGTCCCGGAGCGGCCGGTCTATCTCGATGCACACGACTTTCACTCGTCATGGTTGAACTCTGCTGCCCTTGCCGAACTTGGAATCGACAACGACACGCCGGATCCGGTTGGCGGAAAGATCGTGCGTGACCCCGATACCGGGGAGGCGACCGGCCATTTGCTGGAAAGCGCCACTGCCATGTGGGTCTGGCCCCTGCTTGCGAATGTCGGGGACCACGCACGTGAACAGCACGTCGTCACCGCCCTCGATGCGTTCGCCCGGGCAGGTATCACCGGCGCGGTGGAGATGGCGCTTGAAGAACCGGTTCTGCGGTCGATGCAGGCCCTGCACGAAACCGGACGTCTCACGGCGCGAATCGTGGCACACATGATCATCTTCAGAACAGGTGACGCGGAGACGGAACTTGCCCAGGTGCGTCGCGCAGTGGACCTGGCGAAAACGTTCCGCGGGGACAGGCTGCGCGTCGGCGGCATCAAGATCATCGCGGACGGTACCATCGATGGCTGCACGGCCGCCCTGAGCGCACCCTACACCACCGGGGAATTCGCCGATCCCATCTGGGATCGCCAAGCGCTGGATCCTGTTGTCAGGACAGCGGATGCCGCCGGTCTGCAGATTGCCATCCACGCCATCGGCGACGAGGCCATACGGATTTCCGTCGATGCCCTGGAGAGTGCGATGCAGGTGAACCGCACGGCCGGCAAGCGTCATCGCATCGAACACCTGGAGTACGCTCAGGAGGAAGAGATCTCCCGCATGGGCGTACTCGGCATCACCGCCTCAATGCAGCCGGTCCACCTGGACCCGGCGATGCTCGACAACTGGCTCAAGGTGCTGGGTCCCGAACGCGCCAATCAAGGTTTCGCCTGGCCGCTCTATCTCGCCGCCGGAGCCGCTCTTGCCTTCGGCACCGATACGCCCACCGCGCCACACGAAGCGCTGCCCAACATGTACTTGGCGTCGACGCGAAAGTCGCCCACCGACGACTCGCTCCCGGCGCTCAGGCCCGACTGGGCGCTGCCGCTGGAAGAGGCCATCGTGCACGGCACGCGCACGTCGGCGTGGGCAGCGTGGCTGGATCACGAAACCGGCATGCTGAAGCCGGGCCTGGCGGCCGATCTGGTCGTGGTTGACCGGGACTTCTTCGCCGGCGGGCCGGCGTCGCTGCTGAAGACCGGCGTGCGGATGACAATGATGAACGGCACCGTCGTCCACTCCAGCTGAACCAGGCCGCCCGGACAGCGCCTAGGAACGAGGCGGTCACAGTTCTGTTGTTCGCCGTGGCGGCAAGGCATCAGGGAAGTGGCGAATTCCGTTCGCCTTCCGGGACCAAACGCTTGCCGGGGCGTGTCTCGCCGAAGCCCTTGATGTTTGCTATGTATCGGCTGGCTCCCTGGAGGTCTCGATGTCCACCATGTTCCCTCAACTCTTCTCGCCGCTTTCCATCCGGAATGTGACCTTCAGGAACCGGATCTTCTCCACCGGTCACATGACGACGCTCGTGACCGGCTACAGGCCCAACGAGGAACTGGCGGCCTATCACGAGTCGCGCGCCAGGGGCGGGGCCGGGCTGGTGATCATCGAGGTGGCGCTGGTCCACGGCTCGGCGATCTACACCTCGCATACCATCATGGCCAACACCGATGACTGCATCCCCGGCTACCGAAACATCGCCCAACGCGTGCACCGCCATGACTGCCGCGTCTTCGGGCAGCTCTTTCACCCGGGCCGCGAGATATTCGAATCGATCGATGGCAGTTTGCCGGTGGCCTGGGCGCCGTCGTCGGTGCCCAACGAGCGCTTCCACATCATGCCCCGGGCCATGCCGCGCGCCATGATCCACGATGTGATCGACGGCTACGGCGATGCCGCCGTGAGACTCCGTGAAGGCGGCCTCGACGGGGTGGAGATCGTCGCCAGTCACGGATATCTCCCGGCACAGTTTCTCAATCCCCGGGTCAACGTGCGAGAGGACGAGTACGGCGGAACCCTGGAGAACCGCGTGCGTTTCCTGCGGGAAGTCGTCGACAACATCCGCGCCAAGGTGGGCAGCGACTACGTGGTCGGCCTCAGGATCACAGGCGACGAGCATTCCCATGACGGTCCCGATGTGGAAACGGTGACGGAGGCCATCGGCATGCTCGACGCCGGCGGCGGTCTCGACTACTTCAACGTCATCGCCGGTTCGTCGTCCTCGCTCGGCGGTTCGATACACATCGTGCCGCCGATGTTCATCGACAACGCCTACGTGGCGCCCTACGCCGCCGCCATCCGCCAGAAGGTGTCGGTTCCCGTGTTTGTGGCCGGCAGGATCAACCAGCCGCACCAGGCCGAGGAGATTGTGGCCAGCGGTCAGGCCGACATGGTGGGCATGACGCGGGCACAGATCTGTGATCCGCAACTGGCCAACAAGGCCCGCGAGGGGCGCGTTGACGACATCCGCGCCTGCATTGCCTGTAACCAGGCCTGTATCGGCCACATGCACATGGGAGTCGGCATCTCGTGCATCCAGCACCCCGAGTCCGGCCGCGAAATCGTCTATGGCGAGCGCAAGCCGGCGGCCGGCATGAAGAGGATCCTGGTGGCGGGAGGCGGACCCGGCGGCATGAAGGCGGCAGCGGTGGCTGCGGAGCGCGGCCATCAGGTGACACTCTTTGAAGCAACGGACCGCCTGGGTGGACAGACGCTGCTGGCCCAGTCACTCCCGGGCCGCGCCGAATTCGGCGGCATCGTCACCAATCTCTCCCGGGAAATGGAGCTGGCCGGCGTCGAGGTCATCAGGAACCGCAAGGTGACGCGCGAACTGGTGGAAAGGGAGGCTCCCGATGCGGTCATCGTCGCCACCGGAGCGGTGCCGGCGCCGGTTGACATCGAGGGAGGCGACGACGCCCACGTCGTCGAGGCCTGGTCCGTGGTCAAGGGCGAGGCGAACGTCGGCGGCAACGTGGTGATTGCGGACTGGCGGTGCGACTGGATTGGCCTCGGTCTGGCCGAGCACCTCGCGCGCAATGGCTGCAACGTCACCCTGGCGGTCGACGGGTACATGCCCGGCCAGACGATCCAGATGTATGTCCGCGATCACTGGGCCGGCATTCTCCAGAAACTGGGGGTGAAGGTCATTCCCTACGCCCGCCTCTTCGGCGCCGATTCCGACAGCGTTTACCTGCAGCACGCCACCAGTGGCGAAGCGATGATCGTCGAGGACGTCGACACGCTCGTCACGGCTCTCGGTCATCATTCCGTGACCGACCTGGCTGATGACCTCGAGGACTGGACGGGGGAGCTTCACCTCGTCGGGGACTGCCTTGCCCCCAGAACCGCCGAGGAGGCTGTTCTCGAGGGGCTCAAGATAGCCGCGGAGATCTAGCCGATGTCACTTCCCGAAGACGCCGCCGAGGTTCTCGATTTCTGGTTCAACCAGCTGACGCCGGAGGAGTGGTTCCAGCCCGGCGATGACCTCGATGAGACCATTGCCCGCAAGTTCGGCGGATTGCACGCCCGCCTGGGGCGAGAGGGCGTCCCGTCATCGTGGCGCGCCACGCCACGCGGTCGGCTCGCCGCCATCATCGTGCTCGACCAGTTCCCGCGGAACATCTACCGGGGCAAGGCCGCCTCCTTCTCGACGGATGACGCGGCTCTGGCGCTGGCGAGGGAAACCGTCGACGGCGGATTTGCTGACGGGCTTGAAGCCGTCGAACGCAAGTTCGTCTACCTTCCCTTCGAACATTCGGAGGATCCCGAAGTCCAGGACCGGAGTGTCCGTCTCTTCGCCACCCTGGAGGATCCTCGCTCCCTTCATTTCGCGGAAGCCCACCGGGACGTCATCAGCCGGTTCGGCCGATTCCCTCACCGCAACAGGATGCTGGGGCGGGTCTCGACGGCCGACGAGGAAGTCTATCTGGCCGAACCCGGTGCCGGATTCGGCTGGCTTCCGCCCGATGATCCAGGCGACGGGGACAGCACCTGATGGCGGCCAGCCTTCTTGACGAACTGGTGTCCGTTGCGGAGAGGGCGGGCTCCGTCATCATGGACCACCATGGCCGTGCCGCCGCACGGCTGAAGGCGGACAGATCCCCGGTCACAGACGCTGACGAGGCTGCCGAGGCCCTCATCGTCGCGACGCTCGAACGGCTCACGCCGGATATCCCGGTGATCGCCGAGGAGATGATGGCCGGCACGGCTTCGGCCAGGGAAGCGGGCACCCGGTTCTGGCTCGTCGATCCTCTGGATGGAACGCGGGAGTTTCTCGGCGGCAACGGCGAATTCACCGTCAACATCGCGCTCGTCGAGGAACGCCGGGTGACGCTGGCCGTTGTCGGCGCTCCCGCCAGGGGCCTCATCTATGCCAGTGACGGTACGTGTTCCTGGTGTCGTGAAGCAGACGGCGAGCCGGTCGCCATCCGCACCAGACAGCCGCCTCAGAACGGCATGACGGCAGCCATGAGTCGCTCTCACCGGGACAGGGAGTCCGAGGCCTTCCTGGAATCCCTTCCCGTCACCGACGAGATCATCGGCGGCAGTTCACTCAAGTTCTGCCTCCTGGCCGAAGGCAGGGCCGATGTCTACCCGCGCTTCGGCCGCACCATGGAATGGGACACCGCGGCCGGGCACGGCATCCTCGAGGCCGCCGGAGGTGCGGTGACGGAACCGGACGGGGGAGCGTTCCTCTATGGCAAGCCGGGATACGTCAACCCGCCCTTCGTCGCCTGGGGGAGTGCGCCTCCATGAATCCTTCCGTCCTGGATCGACTCAAGGCGATTACCGGGCCGGCAGGCTGGCTCACCGAAGCGCATGACATCACGCCCTATGTCCGGGACTGGCGCAGGAAGTGGTCGGGCGCCGCGCCGATCGTCATGCGCCCGGCCACCGTGGAGGAAGTCTCGGCGATCGTCAGCACCTGCGCCGAGGCCGGGATCGGAATCGTGCCGCAGGCCGGCAACACGGGCCTGGTGGGAGGCGGCATTCCCGATGACAGCGGCCATGAGGTCATTCTCAGCGTCAACCGCATGACGAGGGTGCGCGCCATCGATCCGCAGAACAACACCATTACGGTCGACGCGGGCTGCATTCTCCAGGATGTCCAGGAAGCGGCACGCGATGCTGGCCGACTCTACCCGCTCAGCCTTGCCGCCGAGGGAAGCTGCCGCGTCGGCGGCACCCTGTCGACCAACGCCGGTGGCACAAATGTCCTGCGCTACGGCAATGCCAGGGACCACGTCCTCGGCCTGGAAGTGGTGCTCGCCGACGGCCGGGTCTGGAACGGCCTCAGGGGACTGCGCAAGGACAACACGGGGTATGACCTCAAGCAGCTCTTCCTCGGCACCGAGGGAACCCTCGGCATCATCACAGCGGCAGTCCTGAAGCTCTGGCCGCTGCCACGCGACGAGGTCACCGCATGGCTCGGCCTGGCCGGTCCCCGCGAGGCACTGGCCATGCTCCAGCGCCTTCAGGACCGCACCGGCGGCCAGGTGACGGGTTTCGAATACATGTCGGCAGGCGCCCTCGAGATGCTCTTCTCGCAACTTCCCGCGAACCGGTCACCGTTCTCGGGGGAGTATCCTGCCTGTGTGCTCATGGAAGCCGCTTCGGGCTCGCCGGATGGCGGCCTGAAGCGGGCGGTCGAGGA
>JAJEBJ010000042.1 GCA_022822575.1 Alphaproteobacteria bacterium
GCCGAGGCCTTCCACCTGCGTCACTTCGCGCAGTTCCTGCCCCATCACGACGTCGCACTGCGGAGCATCACCGGCGACTATGGCGGATTTGCCATTGCCGGACCCAACGCCCGGACACTCCTCGGGAAACTCACGCAAGACGATGTCTCGAACGCCGCATTCCCGTTCCTGGCGGCGCGCCACATGGAGGTCGCCGGCATGCCGGCCTTCGTCATGCGCATCGCCTTCACGGGCGATCTCGGGTACGAGATCCATGTGGGGCGGGACAACCTCAAGGCACTTTACTGCGCCCTGACGGCGGCAGGCACGGATGTCGACCTCGTCGCCTGCGGGGCCAGGGCCCTCGATTCCCTGCGGCTCGAGAAGGGCTACGGGCGCTGGGGAGCGGAGTTCACCGCAGACACGACGCCCTTCGAAGCGGGACTGGGGCGCTTCGTCGCCATGGACAAGGGTGACTTCATCGGCCGTGATGCGCTTCTCAAGGCCCACAACCAGGGGCCCCGCTACCGGCTTTGCACCCTCCTCGTCGATGCCGATGATGCCGACGCCTGGGGAAACGAACCGGTCCTGATGAACGGCGGGGTGGTGGGGACGGTGTCCTCGGGCGGCTTTGGTCACCATGTGGGGCACTCGATCGCGCTGGCCTACCTCGATCCTGGAATCGACCTTGTGTCCTCCTCGCTTCACGTCGAGATTCTCGGGGAACCCAGACGGGCGCGCCTTGCCCCGGAAGCGCCGTTCGACCCCGACAACACGCGCCTTCTTGGCTGACCCTTGGATCATCGGGAGACAGTGATCTAGGATGATGCCGTCGAAACGGGAATGACCCATGAGCGAAGCGATCAGAATCGAATACTGCCGCTCCTGAAACTATGAGCCACGGGCGCTCCGTGCGAGGGATCAGCTCATCAGTGCAGGTGCAGGCGACGTCGAGATCTTTGGAGGACGAACCGGATCCTTCGAGATCACCAGGGGAGATGAGGTCCTGTTCTCGAAACTTGACCTCGGCCGCTTCCCCGAAGATGACGAGATTCCTGCTCTCGTGGCCTGAAGCGGCCACGAGAGCAGGGTTGCCGGGACTTCCCGCTTCATGATCGATCAGGCCGACCGGATACCGGAGTCGGCTGAAGTCGTTGTCATCGGTGGCGGAATCATCGGCGTTTCGACGGCCTATTTCCTGGCCAGGCGGAACATCCCGGTCGCCCTCTTCGAGAAGGGCCGGATTGCCGGCGAACAGTCGAGCCGCAACTGGGGTTTCGTGCGCCAGCAGGGACGGGCACCCGAGGAACTGCCGCTGATCGTCGAGTCCCTGAGAATCTGGCGGGGAATCGAAGCCGACATCGGCGATCACGTCGGGTTTCACCAGAACGGCGTTCTCTACACCGCCAGGAATGATGACGACATTGCTGCCTTCGAGGCCTTTGTCGATCATGCCAAGGAGTTCCAGCTGGGCTCGAAGCTGCTGTCGCAGGCGGATCTGAACGCGCTCGTTCCCGACATGAAGGGGCCGTTCAGGGCCGCGCTCCACACGCCGACGGACGGCCGCGCGGAACCGCGCCTTGCCGTCCCCGCACTGGCGCGGGCGACGGAACGCCTTGGCGGACGCATCGTCACCGGATGTGCGGTCCGGGGCCTCGATCTCAAGCGGGGCCGGGTCGCCGGCGTGGTGACGGAGCACGGCATCACGGCCACCTCAACCGTGGTGCTCGCCGGAGGCATCTGGTCATCGCTCTTCTGTGGCAATCACGATATCTCCCTGCCCCAGCTTCGCATCCAGAACAACGTGATGAGGACCACACCGGCTCCGTCCGTGTTCGAAGGGGCAATCTGGGCGGACAACCTTGCATTGAGACGACGCGAGGACGGCGGTTACACGGTGGCTCACGGCTACCAGGCCGACTTCCACCTTGGTCCCGATGCCCTGCGCTGGATGAGCGACTTCATGCCCGCGTGGCGCCACGAGAAGAATGCGCTCAAGCTGCGCCTGTCGCGGCAAAGCCTGCGCGACATGGTGACCCGCAGACGATGGTCCCTCGACGACACGAGCCCCTTCGAGGCCACCCGCGTGATGAACCCGAAGCCCTACCGGAACGTGATCATCGAGACCTTTTCAAACCTCTTGCAGACCTTTCCCGCCCTTTCCGACGTCGGGATCGAGGAGACCTGGGCCGGCCTGATCGACGTCACCCCCGACGCCATTCCCGTGATCTCGGCGGTGGACGGCATTCCCGGATTCCATCTGGCGACCGGATTCAGCGGTCACGGCTTCGGCATCGGTCCCGGAGCAGGCCGCGTGACGGCCGAACTCGTGACAGGCCAGACCCCCTCGGTGGACCTGACCCCCTTCCGTTTCCGCCGCTTCGCGGACGGCATGCCCAATCCCTTCGGTGGCGCCGGATAGCAACCGCCGCAGTTCCCGGAGACGTCCATCTCCCGGTCTCGCCGCTTCTCGTGATGCAACGGCTGGCCCGTGGCCACACAGGCGGAGGTGACGTGCTCCCCTTCCGGAGCGAATGTCTCCGGGAGAGAGCGCGATCACAGCCTCTCTTCGCATCGTGTCCCGTCGGCCCCTTCAAGGCCGAAATCCAAAGCATTACACTCTCGTCACGAATGGACCGGCGTGGACATGTGTCGTGGAGAAGTCCGCGGCGGAGCAATCTTCTTTGAAGGTCATCCGGGCTGCTGTGGGGAGTGTTGGCTCCGCATCATCCTTCGAGTTGGCGGAACGAGGTGCAGGCGATGGACTACGACTTCGATCTTGGCCCGTACTCCCGGCCGGTCACCGTGCGCAATCATCAGAGCCAGACCTGGTTCGACCGCGGCCTTGCGTGGCTCTACGGCTTCAATCATGAAGAGGCCGTCGCCTGCTTTCGCGAGGCGCAGCAGGCCGATCCGGACTGCGCGATGGCATTCTGGGGAGAGGCCTACGCCGCCGGTCCCTTCATCAATCTGCCATGGTGCTGGAAAAGCGAGTCCGAAGCGAAGAGCTCGCTCGACACCTGCTTTGCCGCCACCGCGGCGGCGATGGCAAGACGAGATGGCACGACCCCGGTCGAGCGGGCTCTCATCGAGGCCCTTCCCGCGCGCTACCAGAAGAACCACGTCGTGCCGATAGAGGAATTCTCCCGCTGGGATGATGCCTTCGCCGACCGAATGCGCGACGTCCATCGCCGCCATCCTGATGACGCGGACGTCGCCGCCCTCTTCGCGGAGGCCCTGATCACCCGCACGCCCTGGAAACTCTGGGATCTCGACACCGGAGAACCGGCCAGCGGCGCCGACACCCTCGAAGCTCAGGCCGCGCTGGAAGCCGCCATGCGGAAACGCAGCGAGGACGGCGCGGCACCACATCCCGGGTTGCTGCACATGTACATCCACGTGGTGGAGATGTCGCGCACTCCCGAGCTTGGCGAAACCGCAGCTGACAGTCTGCACCACCTGTCACCCGACAATGGCCATCTCAATCACATGCCGTGCCACATCTACCTGCAGAGCGGTCGCTACGCAGACGCGGTCGCGGTGAGCCGCAAGGCCGTGCGGGCGGGCGCCAAGTATGCGCGCCGGGTGGGACCCTACAACTTCTACACGACCGCGCGCTGTCATGACCTCCACGCCATGATGAGCGCAGCGATGATGTTGGGGGACCGCAGCAGCGCCATGGATGCAGCGCGAGAGGTTTCCCGTATCGTTACGCCGGACCTGCTCCGCCAGGACAGTCCTCACCTGGTCGAAACCCTCGACGACTACTGTTCCTCAACGGTCCATGTGCCGGTGCGTTTCGGGCTGTGGCGCGACATCGTGAATCTTGCCATGCCCGCCCATCCGGAGCTCTACGTGGTGACAACCCTGATGCACCACTACGCGAAGGGAGTGGCTCACGCAGCACTCGGCAACTTCGATGCGGCCCAGGGGGAACTGGACCGTCTGATTTCAGGGTGCAACGATCTCTCCGACACCCGTCTCTTCTTCAACGACACGGCGGTCAACATCATGGCGATCGCCCGGGACATGCTCTGCGGCGAACTGGCGTATCACCAGGGAGGCCACGAGACGGGTTTCGCCCACCTTCGGGAAGCCGTGCGTCGCAACGATCTGCTGGCCTACAGCGAACCCTGGCCCTGGATGCATCCGCCACGTCATGCCCTGGGCGCACTGTTGCTGGAATGCGGATGCGTGGAGGAAGCCAAAGCGGTTTACCGGCGTGATCTCGGACTCGACGATGAAGGCAGGCGCTGCCTTCAGAATCGCGGCAACGTGTGGGGATTGCACGGCTATCACGAGTGCCTGAAGCGCCTTGGCCGGGACACTGAGGCGGCCGAATTGGCGCCGCTCCTGGCGGCCGCTCTTGCCCGCAGTGACACTGCGATCGAGTCGTCATGCCATTGCCGCAAGCAGGTGTCGCAACCTCATGCCGGAGACTGAGCGATGATGACGTGTTCCTTCCCGCCCGGTGCCGCGTTGCCGCTCTCCTGGCGGCTGCCATCACCCATGCGCCCGTGAACAAGGCGATGTCACCCCCTTCGAGTGCGCACGACACCGCGATCGTCGATGACCTGGTTTCACGGGCGAGGAGGGCGCAGCGGCGTTTCGAGGCGCAAGCCTCCCGGGAGCGCTACGACAGGGCGGCCAAGGCTGCGGCCTGGGCGCTGTCGCGGCTTCGAATTCGGAGTGGGCGGCCTTGCGTTCCAGGGGGTGCGTACCAAGGTTGAGGGAAGCGAAGGGGTGTCCAGCTGTGAACGACGCCAGCCCTGACAAGCCGGGATTCGACAGCTTCCTTCATTCCGTGGCCGATGCCGGGCTCGACTGGCTGCTGCGGCGAGTGGGTGCCGACGGACGGGGCATGGGCGGCAAACCGGACGACATGTGCCGCGAGCTGCTGTCTACACGGGGCGAGGCCTCGGGCACGGCGCTCGCGCGCCGTCTGCTCGACGTCTACGAGTCCATGGACCGCGGCGCGAGGAGAGGTTTCTTCCGCATACTGCGCGACAACTATCATGTCGATCCCGACACAGTACTCGATCGCGCCCGCGACTACGTCCTGCGGCGTGACGACGAAACCTTCGCGCGTCTCGTCGCAACGGTGGAGCCGCCCCGTCAGGAGCTTTTCCGCCGTCTCAACATGGCGCCGGACGGTACCGGGGCGCTCGTGCGCATGCGCAGCGATCTGCTGGAGGAAGTCCGCGGGGATCCTTCGCTGAAAGCGGTGGAGTCCGACCTCCACCACCTTCTCGCTTCCTGGTTCAATCGCGGTTTTCTGACGCTTCGCCGCATCGACTGGCAGACACCCGCGGCAGTGCTTGAGACGCTCATTGAGAACGAATCGGTCCACGAGATGCGTGGCTGGGGCGATCTCAGGCGCCGGCTGGCCCGCGACAGGAGGTGCTTCGCGTTCGTCCACGGCGCTTTGCCGGACGATCCCCTGGTCTTCGTCGAGATAGCCCTGACGAGAGGGCTCGCAACGGACATCGATGCGATCATCGGTCCCGACCGGGAGGAAATCGACCCCGCGGATGCGGACACGGCGATCTTCTACTCTATCAACAACTGCCACGAGGGACTGAAGGGAATCTCCTTCGGCAACTTCCTGCTCAAACAGGTGGTGCTCGACATGGCGCGCGAGCTACCCGGGCTCGATACCTATGCGACGCTCTCGCCCGTACCGGGATTCCGCGGATGGCTGGAGAAGACCGGAGGAACCGCTGCCGGACTCATGACCGGTGACGAGCAGGTCTTGGTCAAGGCGCTCGACCGCGAAGGATGGCAGGACGATGCGGTCCTTGTGGGCGAACTCAGGCCCGTGCTGGAACGAATGATCGCGCACTATCTCATGAAGGCCAAACGCGGCAACGATCCCCTGGATGCCGTGGCGCGCTTCCACCTGCGCAATGGCGCGCGGCTCGAGCAGATCAATTGGCTCGGCGACCGCTCCGCCGAGCGCCTGCGCCAGTCGGCGGGCTTTCTCGTCAACTATGTCTACGATCCCCGGTCGATCGAGCGCAACCACGAGGACTACGTGAAGAATCACCGCATCGTCGCGTCGCGCGCCGTCAGGCGCCTTCTATAGAGCGGGCGGAGGAGCCGTGGAGGCGCGCGCCACGAGTTCGAGCGGGAGATTGCGCCGGACCAGCAGACGGCGCCTTTCCGAACGCACGAGTTCGAGCAGGACTTCCGCCCCTGCCTCGCCGATCTCGGCCGCTGGCAACCGCACGGTCGTGAGGGAAGGAGTCATCTCGGCGGAGCCACTGAAGTCTCCGATCCCGACCACGGAAATCTGGTCGGGAACCCCGACCGCAAGCGCGGTGGCGGCGAACACCGCACCCTGGGCAAGGACATCGTTGCCGGCCACGAGCCCCGTCGGGACGGCACCGCTGCCGATGAGGTCGACACAGGCGCGCTTGGCCGCCGCGACGCTGTAGACCGCCTCGATGCGCCAGCGACGGGGCACGTCGATCCCGCGTTCGCCCAACAGCGCCTCGGCTCCCTCGAGCCTCGACGCCGCGCGGTCGTTGCCCCGGGTCGGCGGAAACAGCAGACCGACCCGCCGGTGGCCGAGATCCGCGAGGTGCTGCGCGGCCAGATAACCCGCGTGGCGATTCTCCGGCCCCACGCAGGACATCCGCGATTCGCCGTCATGGTTCCATAACGCTACTGCAGGTACCTGGCGGGTCTCGATCAGGGCGAACGTGGCATCCTCATGGTCGAGGCCGATCATGGCGATTCCGTCGACCCGGTGCTCGAGAAAGGAGCGCAGCAGCTCCTTCTCCCTTTCGAGGTCGTAGCCGTGGGCCGCGAGCAGCAGGGTGAAGCCCCTGCGATTCAGGGCATCGGAAAACGCCTGGATCAACCGCGAGAAGATGGCGTTGTCGACGGTCGGAACGACGAGACCGATGGTGCCGCTTCTCTTGCCGTGGATGGACCGTGCCGCCCGGTTGCGGATGTAGCCGAGTTCGTCGACAGCCGCCGAGATTCTCGTCCGGGTGTCGGCTCTCACGAGCGAGGGATGGTTGAAGGCGCGCGACACGGTGGCCGGCGAGACACCTGCCCGCCTTGCAACGTGAACGATGTCGACATGCCGCCCGGCCATCACACCGACAGGAATACACCGAGATTCCTTCGATGAAAACGTTTGCATCGTTGTTTTCATTCCCTACCGTTTCCAAGTGCGGGCGAACTGCCCGCGTTGTCGGAGGATGCGGCGAGAGGCGGAATGGAGTTTCTGACCTACTTCTCGGACGTGTTCACGGTCCCGGCCATACTCCTGCTCGTCGGCGGGACTGTCGGTGGCCTGATCCTCGGCGCCACGCCGGGACTCTCCCCGACGATGGCGGTCGCCCTGCTGATTCCCTTCACCTTCCAGCTCGAGGCCGTGCACGGGCTGATCCTGCTGGGTGCGGCCTACACCTCCACGGTCGCCGGCGGCGCCGTCAGCGCCATCCTGCTGAAGATACCAGGAGCGCCCGCCAACATCGCCACGACACTCGACGGTCACGAGATGGCCCGCAGGGGCCAGGGCGCCAGGGCTCTCCAGCTTGCCTTCCTCGCTTCCCTTGTCGGAGGCCTGATCGGTGTCGCGCTCCTGATCTTCCTGACGCCCGTGCTGGCCGAATGGGCGCTTGCCTTCGGACCCTCGCAACTCTTCTGGCTCGCCATACTCGGTGTCACGATCATCGGATCTCTCGGCACGTCCAGCGTCGTCAAGGGCCTGCTGTCGGGATCCATCGGGCTGTGGCTCGCAACGGTGGGGTTCGACGACATCCTCGGCGTCCAGCGCTTCGTCTTCCATTCATCCCTGAGCGGCGGCATCAGCATCGTTCCCGCCCTTATCGGACTGTTCGCCATCCCCCAGGTCATCGCCATGTTCGCGGAGGGCCGCCAGCGGTCGTCGATCGAGGCCATCTCGGTGGAGAAACATCCGCTCTCCCGGGCGGTCCGGGAACTCCTGTCGAAACCGCGCGCCGTGGCGATCGGCACCGTTTCGGGTTCCATCATCGGACTGATCCCGGGCATCGGCGGACAGATCGCCGGGCTGGTCGCCTACGACCAGGCGCGCAAGGTCTCTCCGGATCGCGAGAAGTTCGGAACCGGCCATTCGGAGGGCATCATTGCGGCCGAATCCGCCAACAACGCGATGGTCGGCCCCTCCCTCGTCCCGCTTCTGACACTCTCCATTCCCGGCAGCCCGACCGCCGCCGTGCTGCTCGGCGGTCTGTTGATCCACGGGATCTTTCCCGGCACCGACCTCTTCGACAACCATCCCGACGTCGCCTGGCCGTTCATCAATTCGATGCTGATTGGCCAGATCCTGATGTGCGTGTTCGGCCTCTACGTCGCCTCGCTGGCGGCGCGCGTGGCGCTGGTCCCGAAATCGGTCATGGCGCCCATCGTTCTGGGCCTGGCGGTGTTCGGATCCTACTCGGTCCAGCACTCCATGGGCGATGTCTATGTCATGGCGGCCCTGGGCACCATGATGTACTTCCTGGAACGGTTCGGATTCTCCGCCGCGCCTCTCGTCCTCGGCCTCATTCTTGGACCCATCGCGGAATCGAGTTTCATTCAGGGATCGCTGATCGCCGAAGCGACCGTGGGCCCGTTCGCTTACTTCTTCGGAGGAGCGCTGAACATTTTTCTCGTCGCAATCGTCGTGACGTCGGTCGGATATTCGCTCTACGCGGAACTGCGCGCCCGGCGCGCCGCAAGGGACGCGTCATGACCGCCCTGCAGCCGCGCCTGGCCTCCGGCATCATCCTGCTGGTCGCGGTCTGGGTCTGCTGGATCAGCTTCAGCCAGTCCCCCGCCGAGGCCTTCCTCTTTCCCAGGCTGATCTCCGTGGCCTTCGTCGCCCTTGCCGGCTGGACGTTCCTGCGCTCACTCCTTGAGCGCCGCATTGTCGAGGGCGGGGTCACCCTGGATCTGGTGAAGACGATCCTGCCGGGCGTCCTCGTCGCCGGCCTCTACATCTTCTTCGCGGCAAAGTGGCTGGGTTTCTACACCTCCTCCACGATCGCCTTCCTCGTCATTCTCTCACTCCACGATCCGGCGCCTCACGACCAGGTCCGGACCTGGGCGAGGCGCCTTGCCATCACGGCCGCGTATCTTGCCGTCATGTACCTGCTTTTTTCCGTTGTTCTCAAGGTGTTCACACCACGAGGACTGTTCATCTAGACAGGCGCGAGCCTGCCCACAAGAAAGGAGAACTCCCATGAGACACATTCTCGCAGGCTTCGCGATGGCGCTGGCCGCGCTCGTCGGAACGGTCCAGGCCGACGAGTATCCGGAGCGTCCGATCATGCTCATGGTGTCCTACGGCGCGGGAGGCGCCACGGATTTCCAGGCGCGCATCGTCACGATGACCGCCGGCAACGAAGACGCTCTCGGAGTGCCGATCGCGATCATCAACAAGCCCGGTGCGGGCGGCAGGGTCGGCTGGAACTGGTTCGCCACCGAGGCGGATGCCGACGGCTACACGCTCGCCGCCTACAACATCCCGCACTTCATCGCGCACAGCATCAAGGGCGGGGTCGAGTACTCGAAGGACAGCTTCGAGCCCATCGCCAACTGGGGCGCCGACCCGGCAGTGTTCATCGTCGGCACGGACAGCCCCTTCAATACCATGGCGGATGTCGTCGCCTGGGCCGAAGCCAACCCGGGCAAGCTCACCTTCTCGGGCGCGGGTCTCTTTGTCGGACACCATATCGCCGCACTGCAGATCGAGAAGGCCGCCGGCGTGACCATGCAGTACGTTCCCACCAAGGGCGGCGGCGCCGCGGCCATGAAGGCGGTGATCGCAGGCGACGTGATGGCCGGCATCAACAATCTCTCGGACGCCTACCGCGCCCGCGAGGCGGGCAACGTCAAGATCCTGGCGGTAGCGGACATCCAGAGGAACGAGGAGTTCCTCCCCGATGTGCCGACCATGATGGAAGAGGGCCTCGACGTCGACAACAGCTCCGTCAACTTCCGCGGCATCATGGTCCCCAAGGGAACCCCCGATGCCATCATCGAGAAGCTCGCCGCGACCGTGCCCGGGATGTTCATGAACTCCCGCGTGCTCGGCAAGATGGCGGCGGGAGGATCCCCGGTCCACGTCATGAACCGCGAGGAAGTCCTCGACATGTGGGAGGAGCGCGACGCCTATCTTCGCGAACTTCTCAAGGACCTCTAACGTGTCGGGAGGGACCGGGCAGAGTCCCCGCCCCGGTCCCTCCCGGACACCCAAGCAGACGGAAAACGATCATGATCCGTGAGGACGACATCGCCCTTGTCGACGATCTCCTGGCCCGGGCCCGGGCGGCCCAGGCACGCTACGAATCGGGCGCCACCCAGGCGCGCTACGACAGGGCCTGCCAGGCGGCTGCCTGGGCGCTCCTGGAGCCGGACCGCAACCGGACCCTGTCGGAGCTTGCGGTCAGGACGACCGGACTCGGCAATGTCGCCGACAAGGTCACCAAGAATCATCGCAAGACACTCGGTCTGATGCGCGACATCGCGCATGCCGCGACATACGGCGTCATTGCCGACGATCCCGCGAGGGGACTCACCGAAATCGCGCGGCCGATCGGCGTGATCGGCGCCGTCGTCCCGTCGACCAACCCGGTCGCGACCCCGGCCAACAACATCATCAATGCCCTCAAGTGCGGCAATGCGATCGTGCTGTCGCCGTCGCCTAGGGGGACCGAGGCGTGCCGCCTCCTGCTCGACTACATCCACCACGAGTTCTCGAAGGCCGGCGTCGAACCCGATCTCGTCCAGATGATCCCGGCGCCGGGCAACAAGGCGAGGACCCAGAGACTTCTGGAGAAGGCGGACCTCGTGGTCGTGACCGGATCGCAGGACAACGTGAGGCGAGCCTACTCTTCAGGCACGCCGGCGATCGGGGTGGGCACCGGCAATGTCCCGGTAATCGTCGACGAAACCGCCGACGTTGATGCCGCCGCAGCGAGGATCGCGCGCTCCAAGAGCTTCGACAACGCCACGTCCTGTTCCTCGGAAAACGCCCTGGTGGTGGTCGATGACGTCTACGACTCCTTTTGCGCCGCGCTCGTGCGCGAGGGATGCGCCATCCTCGATCCTTCTCTCGAGAGCCAT
>JAJEBJ010000289.1 GCA_022822575.1 Alphaproteobacteria bacterium
GACTTCGGTCGCCGACTTCTTCGACATCGAAGGCTTCCCCGGCAAGCGCGGCATGCGCAAGTCACCCCAGGTCAACCTGCCCTGGGCGCTCATCGCCGACGGCGTGCCGCGCGATGAGGTCTACGACGTGCTGACCACGCCGGACGGCGTCGACCGTGCATTCGCCAGGCTCGACACGATCAAGGACGAGGTCCTGTGGTGGGAAGCCGGCGCCCAGCCACCGTAAATGCTGGCTGACGGCGAGGTGGCGATGACGTCGGCCTACAACGGCCGGCTGTACAACGCCATCGTGAAGGAGGGGCAGCCGTTCGAGATCGTCTGGGACAGCCAGATCTGGGACTATGCCGCATGGGTGATCCCCAAGGGCACGGCCAACCGGGATCAGGCGCTCGAGTTCGTCAAGTATGCGACGTCGGCTGAACGGTTGGCGGATCTCACCAACTACATCTCCTACGGTCCGGCCCGCCGCTCGGGCAACGCAATGGTGTCCGACGAGTTGAAGATGCACCTGCCGTCGGTACCCGAGCACATGGCGAAGGGAATTCGCGCCGACTCCGAGTTCTGGGCGGACTATGGCGATCAGTTGAACGAGCGATTCAACGTCTGGCTGGCTTCGAACTGATCGGGTCCGGCCCCGCCGTCTCCAATCCTGCCGGGCGGGAGAGCTTCTCGCCCGGCATCACCGCAAGGCCGGACGCATGCTGCCGGCCGCCGGCTCGACGCCAGGCCCTGCGAATGCGCATCGCATAACGCTGTGGTGAAGCTGGCGTAGAATCAGTAGCAACCGCATGGCCCCAATCTGGCGTTCCGACGACGCGCCAATCCAATCGTCATTGCCTGGAGAGTCGATGCGCCTGCAATTCAAGGACGGCACGGAGCGCCTGACCGTGGCCTATCCGGGCCTGAGCCGGCAGCTCAAGAAGTGCGCCGCGTACATTCTGGATCACCCGAGCGATGTCGCGACCCTGTCGATGCGCCAGGTCGCGTCCAGAGCCGACGTCCCACCGAGCACCATGCATCGGCTGGCCCGGTCGCTCGGTTTCGATTCCTTCAACGAGTTCCGCGACATCTATCGCAACGGGGTGAACGACTTCTCCGTGGGCTATCCGCAGAAGGCCGGCCAGCTCCAGGCGGACGTGGGCGACAGTGATTTCGACCAGGCCATCGACACCTTCCACCACGCGGCCGTCACCAATCTTGATGCTCTGTTCCACAACATCGACCGCGCTGCGATGAAGCGCGCCGTCGATGCGCTGACCGGGGCGCGGAACGTCATCGTCGTGGGCATGCATGCGTCCTATTCGTTCGCCAACTACTTCCACTACGTCGCGGCCATGGGCTTGCGCAATTGGCGCCTGGTGACCAGGCGCAACGGCGAGCTCTCCGATCGTATCGAGGACCTGACGTCCGACGACGTCGTTGTCGGCATCGCACTCAAGCCATGCGCCGCCGACACCATCAAGGTCGCCAGGCGCTCCCGGGAATCCGGGGCATGGGTGATCGGAATCACCGACAGCCGAACGTCGCCGCTCGCCGTCTGCTCGAACGACATCCTGCTCACGCCGGTCCGCAGCCCGAGCTTCTTCGAGTCGTATGTCGCGACTACGGCCCTTGTCGAGGTGCTGGTCGGCATGGTCGTGGCGCGCGGCGACAAGTCCATCATCGAGAACATCGACAACCTGGAACGCTGCCGCCACGAGATGGGCGAGTACTGGCCGGACGAGTAATCGAGTGCTACAAGCCGACAAAGGAAGGCGCTCATGGCCAGGCTGAAGGTCCTCGCCTGTCAGATCGACGTTTCCGCCAGCAACACCGCCTCCGATCGGGATCGGCATCTGGATTGCGTCGCCGCAAAAATCCGCAAACGACTGCAAAATCAGCGCCATGACCTCGTCGTGCTGCCGGAGCTGTCAAGCATCGACTATTCGAGAGCCAGCTTCGACAGGCTGGACCTCCTGGCCGAGCCGCTGGAAGGTCCATCCTTCGAAAGGTTCGGTGCCCTGGCACGGGAGTTCGGAGTCACGATCGTCTATGGCATCCCGCGACGCGGTGCCGATGCCTACCACATTTCCCAAGTCGCCGTCGACGGCAGCGGCAACCCGATCGGCTATTTCGACAAGCTGCATCTCGCGCAGTACGGCGCCTCGATGGAGAAGGACTACTTCAGCCGCGGCGATCACCTGTTCGTCTTCAGGCACCGGGGCATCACCATCGCCCCCATCATCTGCTACGACATCCGGATTCCCGAGCTCACACGGACCCTTGCCATCGACCACGGCGTGCAACTGGTGCTGCATTGCAGCGCCCATTTCCGCGACGAGTCCTTCCATAGCTGGCATCACTTCTCGGTATGCCGAGCCGTCGAGAACCAGATCTACCTCCTCAGTCTGAATCGGGCCGGCGAGAACTACGGGAACTCGATTTTCTGCACGCCGTGGATTGACGAGAACAACCCCGGTCTGCGCTTTCCGCAAACGGCGGAGAAATTCGAGACCATCGAAGTCGATGCGGAGGTGATCGAACGGGTGCGGAAGATGTATTCGCTTCTCGATGACAGAGTCGATGATTACTCCGCATTTGCTCCGTTTTGCGCCGGTCCGTGAGGTGACGATACGGACCCTGGCATATACTCGGCCGATTGCAAGATCCAGCGTGGAGCCCGGAAGTGAAACTCGATCGCCTGCGCGACGAACCCGACCCTCGACGTCGCCGCCTGATCGCACTCGGACTCCTCACACGGCAACTCTCGACGCACGGCATCGAGCCCATTCTGGTGGGTGGAGGAGCGCTGGAGTTCTACACCGCCGGGGGCTACGCGACCAAGGACATGGACCTGGCGCTTCCGGCTGCGTCGGAAGTCGATGACGCGTTCGCCGCACTCGGGTTCGAGAAGGAGGGACGTTACTGGTATCAGGCCGAACTCGACCTGCTCTTCGAGGCGCCTGCCCCGGCGGGCCTCCCGGGAGAGGATGCGCCGCGCACCGAGGTCGAGATTGACGGACTGCGGGTGGTAATCATCGGCATCGAGGATCTGCTCATCGACCGCCTTCGCGCCTGGGTGCACTGGAACAGCGACGAGGACGGGCGCTGGACACGTCGGCTGGCGCTCCTGTACCCGGACCGGATCGATTGGCGCTACGTTCGGGCACGCACGAGCGGGATTTCCGAAGAGGCCGAGGCGCTAGCCAGGGTCGAACGAGAGGCATGCAGGAAGTGATCGACTACGACGAATTCCAGCGAGACGTGCAACGGCGCAAGCGCGAGCGGTGGGCCAAGATCCTCGCCACGGAGCCTCCGGGCCGTGCCGCCGGCCGGCGGCCGCGCGACTCCGAGCAGGAGAGAATGCTGCTCCGGCTCGACCGCATCCGTCTCGAGAAGGAAGGGCCGAAGCCAGTGTGCTGAGATCGGCCCCGTCAGCCCTCCGCCACCCGCACCGAATCCATGGAGTGCAGGTCCAGCCGCAGCCCCGCCTTCATGATCTGCCCGGGCAGCTCGTGGCCCACCGCGGCCTCGACGTCGCACGCGATCCCGGAGAGCTTGCGGAGATCGATGCCGGTGTCGATGCCCATCTCCTCGAGCAGGTAGACGACATCCTCGGTGCAGATGTTGCCGGTCGCCTTCGGTGCGAAGGGGCAGCCGCCGATGCCGCCGAACGAGCTCTCGTACTTGTCGACCCCGAGCTCGATTCCCGCCATCACGTTGGCGAGGCCGATGCCGCGGGTGTTGTGGAAGTGCAGCCCGAGGCCGAGGCCCGGTGCGGCCTCGCGTACCGCCGAGACGGCGGCGGCGACGAGCGGCGGCGTCGCCATGCCGGTGGTGTCGCCGAGACTGGCACCGGTGAATCCAAGCTGCTGGAAGCGGTGCGCGATCTCCCCCACCCGAGCAGGCTCGACGTCGCCCTCGAAGGGGCAGCCGAACGCGACCGAGATTGCGCCGTGCACGGGTATTCCGGCCTCGTCAGCCACTCTGGCGACATCCTCGAAACCCGCGAGCGACACCTCGATTTCACGGTTCACGTTCTTGCGGTTGTGGCTCTCCGACGCGGACACGAACACGACCATCTCGTCGACCGCCGCCTCGGCCGCGCGCAGCGCACCGCGCTTGTTCGGCACCAGCGCGGCGAGCACCGCGCCGCGGGACCGGTCCACGCCGCGCATGACCTCCTCGGCGTCGGCGAGCTGCGGCACCGCGCGGGGCGAGACGAAGGAAGTCGCCTCGATGCGCGGCACGCCGGCATCGACGAGCCGGTCGATGAAC
>JAJEBJ010000401.1 GCA_022822575.1 Alphaproteobacteria bacterium
CGAGCCGGGGACCGGAAGGGTTGCCGTGTCGTCGCACGGTGGTCACTGTGCTTTCGTCGAGCCGGACGTCGCACGTGGCAAGAGGCTCCGGTATTGTCCACATCGTTGTTGTCGTCATCGCACTTGTGACCGGAATCCTCTTGGTGCAGTGCCCGGAACGGGACACAGACTGGCTTCAATGGACGCCCAAGTCACCGGGCTGTTCACGGAAGACTCGGACAATTCGGTTTCCCTTGAACGCAGGACATTGAGGGAAGGTTACCCGTTGCTGCGGGGTGACCCCCACTTGCCCTGGAATCCGGGGGAACTTCCTTTCATTGGTCTTCCGGTCAATGTTCCACAATTTGCGCAGTGATGCCACACACGTGACAGCCGTCCCCTCCCCAGCCATCTTCGGATTTCCGTCCCGCGGACCCTCTGGTGAACATGCTGTTCCTTGCCTGCGTCGGTAAAGACCTGTCAATCGACCGACTGGCCAAACCGAAGAACACACTATCGACCATGATGGCGCATGGAACAGGCCCGGTCGGCTGTCGTCGTGTTCCTTCTGCCACCACGGTCGGGCGACCCGCAGATTGTTCCCGTTCTTTACCATCATGTCCCCCACCGTCGAACATGGTATCTGCGCCCGTCCTCCCCGGATGCAGGGTCATGCGACCATGTCGCCCGCATGAACGGCACCGTGACCGGATTGCAATTCCGGCGAACGCGCTTTCCAGACATGCCACGCCTGACCGTTCCGGACAATTGCACCCTCGGCGGGTTCGTTGTCGGGAGAACAACGAGACCGACACCGTGGTTCCCCTGAACCTGCGTATGGTAGAACGATCTTCTGACACACCGGGGCCCCCGGAGAGCAAACACCATGGAAGACCGTCTCACGCAGTCACTTCAGGACCTCGACCGGCATCACCACCTGCATCCCTTTACCGATGCCCGCGTCGTCAATGACGCTGGTGTGCGCGTCATCACCGGAGCCGAGGGAGTCTACCTGACCACCTCGCGCGGTCACCGCGTTCTCGATGGCATGGCGGGCCTTTGGTGCGTGAACGTCGGCTACGGACGTCGTGAACTTGCCCGGGCGGCCCATGACCAACTCCTCTCGCTACCCTACTACAACACCTTCTTCCAGACTTCGACGGTTCCCACCACCCGCCTCGCAGGACGTCTCGCGGAGGTTGCGCCGGACGGCTTCAACCACGTCTTCTTCGCCAATTCCGGATCGGAAGCAAACGATACGGCGGCAAAGATGGTGCGCTGGTACTGGAACACCAGGGGACAGCCATCCCGCAAGACCATCATTTCCCGCCGCCATGCCTACCATGGTGTCACCATGGCCGCGGCGAGCATGTGCGGGCTCGAGGAGATGCACCCCCAGTTCGACCTGCCTCTTCCCGGATTCCTCCACGCGGAATGTCCATACTGGTTTCGCTACGGACGCGGGATGGATCCTGAGGAGTTTGGCATTGCCGCAGCGCGCTCCGTCGAACGACTGATCATCGAAAGCGGTCCGGAAACCATTGGCGCGTTCATCGGCGAACCGGTCATGGGTGCGGGCGGGGTCATCGTGCCTCCGGCGAGCTATTGGCCGGAGATCATGAGAATCTGCCGTGAACACGGCATCCTCGTCATAGCCGATGAAGTTATCTGCGGGTTTGGCCGGACCGGCGAATGGTTCGGCAGCAACACCTTCGGCATCGAACCCGACATCATGACCGTCGCCAAGGGACTTTCGTCAGGCTATCAGCCCATCAGCGGAATCCTCGTGCACGACCGGATAGCCGGCGTGATGGTCGAAGAGGGCGGGGAGTTCCAACATGGATTCACGTGGTCGGGCCATCCCGTTGCCGCCGCCGTGGCGCTCGAGAACATCAGCATCCTGCAGCGTGAGTCCGTCATCGAAACCTGCCGGGCCGTGACCGCTCCCCACATGCAGCAACGCCTGCGGGATCTTGCCGATCATCCTCTCGTCGGCGAGGTGCGCGGAGTGGGCATGATGGCGGCGGTGGAACTCGCAGGCGAAAGGGGCACCGCTACCAGGGTTCGCGAAGAGGCATGGAATCGCGGCCTTCTCGTTCGCGCTACCGGAGAATCCCTCATCCTGTCGCCACCCCTCGTCATCACGGCTGACGAGGTCGACACCTTGGCAGACACGCTTCATGCGGCACTCGCCGCCGTCGGATCGCAGTTCGCAGCATGAGAATCTGACCCATGATCGGACGTTTTGCGGCAAGGCTGGGACACCGCCTCCCGGGACAAATGGTCGCCGGAACGATCCTCACAATCGTGGGGGCCTGGTTCTTCTTCGAACCGCTGCGTCACGACTACCCCAAGACCGAAGACCTGGTCGCAGTCGAGGCGGGTGTCATGGAAGCTGTCGAGATCCGCAAGCGACGCGGCGCCGTCATCCGGTTCCTCGTTCCTGATCCCGTCGAACTGCAGGCAGTTCTCGCGGGAGACGGGAGAATCGTGCGCTATCGCAATGACCTTCCGCACTACCAGAAGTTCAAGGAAGCGCTGAAATCAGGAACCCACGTCTTTCACTTGTGGATCGATGCTGCCGATCCCGACGATGCCACGCTGGTCTGGCAGCTCGACAGCGGGGGAACGACTCTGGTCTCGGTCGATGACACCATCCAGGCGCTCAGTGACGTCCGCGCACAGCAAATGTGGCTGCCTGGCGCCATCGCGATCTTCGGTCTCGCCATCATCACGCTGTCCCTGTGGCGCCACCCGCCAAAGAGGTCTTCGGCCTGATTCGTCCCGGCAGGTCCCGGGCGTATCAGCCCGGTTCGATCAGGACGGTTCGGGAACCTCCAGGCGCGCCGCCTTCTCGACAAGGACCTAAAGCGACATGTCCCGCAGGCACGCGGCCTCTCCGGTGCATCTCAGGCCGGATTTCGCTTCATCATGGCGCGCAGGTCGCTGAGGGCCCAGGCGCCAAGGTGGCGGGCCGTGACGGCGTAGGTAACGAAGCCAAGCGTCACGAGAATCGCAAGGTAGGCGGCGAGAGGGCCGCTGTCTGCGGACCACCACTCGTCGCGCGTGGCGTGTGCGGCTGCGAGGGTCGTTGCCATCACAGCCGTGGCCGCAAGCATTCGGGGAAGACGCCGCCTGAGGCGCCTGTCTGCGGTGAAATGGCCCCGGCGGACCAGGACCACATAGAGGATGATCGCGTTGATCCATGCCGCCGTGGCAGTCGCAAGGGCAATGCCGACATGGCCCAAGGACCAGACGAGGGCGGCCATGACGGCGAGGTTGCTCATCAAGCCGATCACGGCGATCTTCAGCACAGTCCCAGGGTCCTTGCGGGCAAAGAAGGCAGGCGCCAGAACCTTGACCAGCACATAGGCCGGCAACCCCGCGGCAAAGGCCCTGAGAGCGGCGGCGCTCGCCTCGCTGTCGGCGGCATTGAAGGCGCCGCGCTCAAAGAGCGTGGCAATCACCGGATGCGCAATGACTACCAGGGCTGCAGCAGCAGGCAGACACAGGATCATGACAAGTTCGATGGCGCGACTCTGGCTCTCATTGGCGCCCGCCTCGTCACGGGCCTCGATCTGCCGGGAGAGCAGGGGAAGAAGTGCGCTGCCGACAGCAATGCCGACAATGCCCAGCGGCAACTGATTGACCCGGTCGGCGTAGTAGAGCCACGAAATGGCACCGGTGGTCAGGAACGAGGCAACCCACAGATCGATGAGAAGGTTGATCTGCACCACGCCGGAGCCAAGGGCCGCTGGGACGAAACGCCGGAGGAGTTCCCTTACATCTGCAGTCAGGCGCGGCAGAAGGAGGCGCGGCACCATGCCGGCGCGCCTGACTGCATGGAGGACAAGCGCCAACTGCAGAATTCCACCAAACGTCACACCCCACGAGACGGCCTTCCCCGCATGCACATCATCGAGCACATGAATCAGGAGCGCAGCGCCGATGAGGCTCAGATTGAGCAGGATGGGAGCAGCGGCATAGGCGGCAAAGCGCCCGGTCGAGTTGAGCATGCCGCCGAAGAGCGCCACCAGTGAGATGAGAAGAATGTAGGGAAAGGTGATGCGGGTGAGATCGACGGCCAGGTCGAATTTTCGGGGCTCGTCGACGAACCCGGGCGCCAGGACCGTGACCACCCACGGCATCGCCACCTCGAAGACCGCGACCAGCACGGCGAGAACCACGGCGAGAACCGCCAGGACCTCATCGGCCAGACGCCTTGCTGCCGCTTCGCCCTCGCCCTCCAGGCTGCGGGCAAAGAGAGGAATGAACACGGTGTTGAAGGCGCCCTCCGCCAGAAGGCGGCGGAAGAAATTCGGCAGCTTGAAGGCGACAAGGAAGGCATCCGCCACCCAGCCCGTCCCCAGCGCTGCGGCAAACAGCACGTCCCGCACGAATCCGAGAACCCTGCTCGCGGCTGTCAGTCCGCTGACCGTCAGGAAAGCCCTGGTGAGGTTCATCCCCCTCTCACAGCGTCGCCGACAAGCCCTTGATCACGCTCCACTCCACCAACGGAACGCTCATTTGTGGGCGACAATGCTCAGGAAAGATGGCGAACCGGTGTCCTGCCCGTCCGCGACCGGGAAATCGGCCGTCAGGGCGTGATTCCGCGCAGCCGTTCACTGCGGCGGCGCAGGAGTTCCATCACGATCATCAACAAGACCGATGTCATGATGAGCATGGTGGCGACCGCCATGATGGTCGGTGAGAGCAGTTCGCGGATGCCCGACCACATGCGCCTCGGGAGCGTGTGCTCTTCTGTACTGGCAAGGAAAATCGCGATGACCAGTTCATCCCAGGACGTGATGAAGGCGAAGAGTGCGCCGGCCACCACCCCGGGGAGGATGAGAGGCAGCGTGATACGGAAGAAGACGCGCATGGGGTCACCCCCGAGACTCGCGCCGGCCCGGATGAGATTGTAATCGAAGCCCGCCAGGGTAGCCGAAACGGTGATCACCACGAATGGCACACCGATCGTTGCGTGGGCGAACACAAGCCCGGCAAGCGTGCCGGTCAGTCCGAGCTTGGCATAGAAATAGAACATGCCGGCCGCGGTGATGACGATCGGCACGACGATGGGGGAGATGAGGACCGCGAGGATCGTGGTTTTCCCCGGATACTCGGCGCGATTGAGACCCAATGCCGCCAGGGTTCCCAGCACCGTCGCCACCAGGGTCGCGAAGATGCCGACGATGATGCTGTTCTGGAGGCCCAGCAACCATTGCGGACTGGTGAAGAACTCTTCGTACCAGCGCAGCGAGTAACCTGGCATGGGGTATGTAAAGTAGGGCTCGGAATTGAAGCTGAGCGGGATGATCACGATGATCGGTATGAACAGGAAGGCGAAGACCAGGCCGCAGATCACGCGAAAGGTGACATACCAAATTCTGTCAAGTGGCGTGGCGTAGGACGGCATGGCCATGGTCAGTTCACCTTGAGCC
>JAJEBJ010000094.1 GCA_022822575.1 Alphaproteobacteria bacterium
TCCCCATCCGTTGCACGCAAAACGCCACGATCGGGGTCGAGTGGAGCCGCGGCTGGCATCCTGAAGTCTTTGCGCCAGCGGGTTCCCGGGATCGTGTTCTGGTTGTCGGCGCTGGGCCCGCCGGGATGGAGTGCGCGCTGACGCTCGGTCGACGCGGCTACGAAGTTTCCCTTGCCGAATCCGGCACAGTGCTGGGAGGACGGGTCGCCCGTGAGCGGTTGCTTCCGGGGCTCGCTTCCTGGGGACGGGTCGCCGACTATCGTGAACTGCAACTCGGCCGCCTCCCCAATGCCGAAGTCTATCTCGACAGCGCGCTGACGGTCGAACATGTCCTGGAGTTCGGGGCACCCCGGGTGGTCGTTGCCACAGGTGCTGTCTGGCGACGCGATGGCACGGGACGACAGAGTCATCATCCGTCCGATGGCTGGGACCAGCCTCACGTCTACAGCGCGGACGATGTGATCGACGGTGCGGAGATCCCGGGCCCGGTTGTGATCTACGACGACGACCACTACTACATGGGGAGTGTACTGGCTGAGCTGCTTTCCACTGCCGGTCGGGACGTACATATCGTGACGCCCGCGGGCGAGGCAGCCGCATGGACCCGCTTCACGCTGGAATGGTCGCACGTGCAAGCGCAATTGGCGCACCGCGGGACAACTGTCACGGGTTTCCATACGATCGCAGCTGTCGGTCCCGACAACGTTGTTGCGCGTCATCTGTTTTCCGGCAAGGAGACAACGTTGCCCTGCGCCTCGGTCGTCATGGTGGCGGGACGAACACCACGCGACGAACTCGGTGTGGCGCTCTCGCAAGCCCGAGAGGCACTCGAAGATGCCGGCGTCCGAACGATCGATTCAATCGGAGACTGTGTCATGCCCAGTGCGATCGTGCAGGCGGTTTTTGATGGGCACCGCTATGCGCGCGACCTCGACCACGAACCCGCCCATGGGCCGCGCTATCGAGTTGAACCTGTCCCTCTGGCCGATGGCGATGTACAGGGTTCGCACGTCTACTTCTACACATGAACGTCGTCGTGCGTCTTGCGATCCTGATACATTCCCCACGTGCGATTGGGCGGGTTCGATAGGGACCTTTGATGAGAAGGACGACAACCGAGATGGCGACACGGGCCAAGCCTGGGAAGGCGGCGAGAAAGGGAACGAAGGTCAACGTTGCGTTGGGTCGGGAAATCCGCCAGCTCCGCAAGGCTAAAGGCATCTCGCTCACCGAATTCGCGAAGCTGACGGATCGATCGATCGGGTTTCTGAGCAGCATCGAGAGGGGCCTGGTGCGGCCCTCAATCTCGACGTTGCAGGTCATCTCCGAGATTCTCGGCATGCAGGTCGGCTGGTTCTTTCCCGAGCAAAGCGATGCACCGGGCCGTGAATCACGGATCATCGTGCGCCGCGACCGTGGTCGCAGGCTGGCTTATGCGAATGTAGGCAGAGACGGCCAGCTCGGATCGACAGATTATCTCGGCACGGAGGACTATCTGCTGTCGCCGGATCTTGAGGGCGACATGATCTGCGGTCTGACGCGTATGGCGGCGGGCAGTTCCCAGGGCGATGAACCACTGGCCTACGAGGGCGAAACCGTGCTGCACGTACTGGAAGGTAGGATCGAGCTTGAACTCTCCGGAGAGCTCTTCGTGCTCGAAACGGGCGATACCGCGCAGTTTCGCACGAGCGAACCGCACCGCTGGAGCAACATCGGCGACGGTCAGGCCGTTCTCTTCTGGACGCTTACTCCGGTGATCCTTCACTTCTGAACCAGTGGGATGCGTCACATCGAACGAGTTCACGGCATGTCCTGAAAGAGTTTCGTGGCCATTTCTGGCGTGGTTGGCATCATTGGAGTTGTGAGGATGCATGCAAGCGGCACGACTGAAAGAAGGTGAAACCGGACTCAGCGTTGAGGAGGTACCGGACCCACAACCAGTACCCGGAGCCGCGGTGGTTCGGCTTGAAGCCAGCTTCGTTGCTCCGTTCTTCAAGGAACTTGTGACCACCAACCGCTGGAAGACGCCGCGGCGACCGTTCACACCGGGACAGGATGCAATAGGCATTGTCGAGACCGTCGGAGATGGCGTTCTCGGCCATACTCCAGGCGATCGCGTCTATTGCGACACTCTTCTGCGTGGTCATGGTCTCAGTGATGAGGGGCACTGTTTCATTGGCGCCTTTGCAACAGGAGCCTCGGGCCTTCGCCTGCAGCAAGACTGGCCCGACGGCACGTTCGCTGAACGGGTTGTTCTGCCAGCTGAGTGTCTCATTCCGATCCTGCCGGAAGTCGATGCAGATCCCGCGATTCTCTGCCGGCTCGGTTGGTTGGGCACCGCCTGGGGCGCACTGGAGCGAGCACAATTGCAGCCCGGCGAGCGCGTTGCCATCAATGGTGCGACCGGTCTGATCGGCACGAGCACCGTGCTGGCAGCGCTCGCCATGGGAGCGGGTTCGGTGCTCGTCATCGGACGACGGCGCGCCATCCTGCATGAACTCGCAAGGCACGACCACCGCGTCGCGATCGATGACGGGCACATCCAGCGGGACGTCGATGTCGTGGTGGATTGTGTCGAAGCCAATGATCCAAGCTCTACCGAACGCGCTATCGGCATGCTCCGACGAGGCGGTCGCGCGGCCATCATCGGGGGAGTCGATGCGTCAATTTCGCTCGATTACGGTTGGTTCATCGGCAGGGAAGCCACAGTCACGGGGTCGATGTGGCTACCACGTGAGCACTGGCGGCGTCTTCTGTCACAAATCGTCTCCGGAGGTCTTGATCTGTCGCCGTTACGCTGCCGCCAGTTCACGCTTCACGAGATGAACGAAGCAATCGTTGCGGCCGTCTCCGAAGCTGGCGGTTTCGAGCATGTCGCCATCGTCCATTTCTGACGCAACCTGAGATCGTAGCGAATGCGACCACCAGAAACTCCGTGTCTCTCATCAATCGAGGCAGGCATGGTAACCACGCGGGATTGAACATGTCGCGAGGAGACCTGTCTTGAGGTTCAACCCGAAGCAGTCCCCTGGCCGGCCGTCGAAGATGGAGGCGGCGTGTTGACCAAGGGCGAATGAAAGGCTGATCCTGGCAAGATGTGGATCCGGGACGATACGTTCGACGCTGTCCATTTCGTCAAGAGCGGGCCGATTGAATTGTCCGGTGACGACGTCAGCGTCGGGCAGTTCGGCCCGCACAATAGCGCCTGTCTGCCTGGTGGCCTGTGTGGCGAGTTTCACATCGTCGAACCGGTCCGCAAGGCTTGCGTGCTGTTCCCCACGGGCGATCCTGCCTGAGCACCATCCATCGCCGAGAAAGAAGGCAAACGACATCATGAAAGTCTCCCAGGCCATTGCCAGGATGCTCAAGCAGGAGCAGGTCGATACCCTGTTCGCCTACCCGGTCAATCCGATCATCGATGCCTGTGCCGCCGAGGACATTCGCACGGTGATCGTGCGGCAGGAGCGCACCGGTCTGCATATGGCCGACTCGGTTGGCCGGCTGAGTTCGGGAAGCCGGGTGGGTGTCTTCACCATGCAATACGGTCCCGGCGTGGAGAATTCCTTCGGCGGCATCGCTCAGTCCTTCAGCGAATCCGTGCCGCTCGTGGTGTTGCCGTCCGGATATTCTCGCTCTCAAACGAACGTGCGACCGAGCTTCAGTGCGCTCGTGAACTTCCAGAACATTGCAAAATCGGTCGAGCAGGTGACGCTTGCTTCCGAAGTCCCCCATGCCATCCGCCGGGCCTTCACCCAGGCCCGCAACGGCCGTCCGGGCCCCTGCGTGGTCGAGTTCCCGATGGACATCTACGACGAGGAAATCCCCGACACTCTTGTCTATTCGACCTCGATCACTGCGTGCAGTGCACCGGAGCCGGGGGCCGTACACGATGCGGCAAAGCTGCTGGTCGAGGCCAGGCTGCCGTTGCTTTACGCGGGCCAGGGCGTTCACTACGCCATGGCCTGGAACGAGTTGCGCGAACTGGCCGAACTGCTGGAGGCGCCGGTCACCACCAGCATCGAGGGAAAGAGCGCCTTCCCCGAAACGCATCCGTTGTCCCTGCAGTCGGGCGGACGCGCCTATTCGGGCGAACTCGATCAATTCCTGCACAAGGCCGATGTCGTATTCGGTATCGGCGCGAGCTTCACGCGCACGCCCTATGGCATCCCTTGGCACAGGTATCTCAAAGGGCAGACTGTCATCCAGGGAACCGTTGACACCGCCGACCTGCACAAGGACATCTGCGTCGATCTTGCACTCGTTGGCGACGCCCGTCTGACGCTCGGCATGCTGGTGGAGGAAGTGAGACGCCTGATCGGCAAACCGCGCGGGCGGGCGATTAAACTCGCCAAAGAGATCGATAGGCTCCACGCCGCGTGGATCAGCACATGGCGCCACAAGCTGGAATGCCCTGACGCGCCCATCAACCCCTATCGGGTGATCTGGGAGCTTTCTCAAGCCGTGGACATGAAGAACACCATCATCACCCATGACGCCGGAAGCCCGCGCGACCAGTTGACACCCTTCTGGCGCACAGAGGCGCCGCTCAGCTACATCGGTTGGGGCAAGACAACACAGCTCGGCTACGGCCTCGGTCTTGCCATGGGCGCGAAGCTCGCTCATCCCGACAAGCTGTGCGTCAACTGGTGGGGCGACGCTGCAATCGGTTTCACGGGTATGGACTTCGAGACCGCCGTGCGCGAGCGCATCCCGATCCTGTCTGTGTTGTCGAACAATTTCTGCATGGCGATCGAACTCGACGTCATGAAGGTCTCGACAGAGAAGTACCGCAGCACCGACATTTCGGGCGATTACGCCGCCTTCGCCCGCGCGATGGGAGGTTACGGAGAACGGATCACCGATCCCGCGGAGATCGTGCCCGCCATCCGCCGCGGCATCGCGAAAACCGAGGAGGGCATTCCGGCGCTCCTCGAGTTCATCACGTCCAAGGAAGAAGATATTTCGACGTTCTGAACCAACGGGCGATGCAGTCCACGGAGCATGGTGGCCATTCCGGGCGCCGAAGACCAGATGGCATGTCAGGCCGCGACCGGAGAGGTCGCTGGCGTGGCTCTCGACGTCACGGTCCCCGAGCCGCTTGCGGCAGGCGAGCCGTTGCTTGATGTGCCACATGTGTTCGGCAAGGGGACGATCGAAATGTGGGTCCTGGTGGTCGGGTTCGCCGTCACCAGTCTGTTCGAGAGCCTGCCGGCCTTGGCCCGTCAACTTCACCGATACTCCACATCAGCCCAGACGCTCACGAACCCGTTCGGCCAGTTCGAAGGTGGCCTTGTCCCAGAAGGGTGACAGCACGCCACCGGTGAAACCTTCCGAGGCCCTCCCGCGTTGGAGCGCTTCACAGACGGGAATATCCTCGGCAAGCACGTCGGTGAAGGTCTTGAAAGCCTGCCGGCGGCCCTCCTCGAATGCGTCGTCATGGGCGGCATCGCCGACGAAGTAGAACTGTAAACGCTCGCGGGTGCGCTCATAGCTCTCGGGGATGAGCTGGATAATCAGCAGCTGATCCGGATAGATCTGCCCCATCACATTCGGGAAGAGATAGAACCAGGGGGCCTCCTGGCTCGCCTTGGCCGAGAGGCCGGGAAAGTGAGGCATCCCCAGGCCGCGCCCCTCTTCGGGATCCGAAAAACTGTAGCAGCCGAAGAAGAGTTGGCCAAAGGCCTCCGTGCAGGGCCGGGTGGCTTGGTCGGCGAACTTGTTGAGAGCCGGGTGGACGCCGAAGATGTGCAGGGCATCGATGTGATTCTCGGCTATCAGCTTCCAGTTCGATGCAATGTCGTAGTCGACGTCATGTGACCAATTGAGCGAGTTGAGATCGTAGTGCGAGAGACGGTCGGCGAGCGGACTGAGGAAGTCGGCAAGAGGCTCCGCCCTGCCGTCAAGGTTGACGAACACAAGATCGTACCAGCTGTCACATCGAATCGCTTCGAGGCGGACATCGTCGCGCCCATTCTCCGAAATGTCGTGCTGGCCGCCACCGAAGAAGTGGGGACGGCTTCGCACCCTGCCTTCCAGGTCATAGGACCAGAGATGATAGGGGCAGGTGATGAATGCCTGCTTGCGGCAGGGCTTGTCGGCCAGAGGCATGCCTCGATGGATACAGACATTGTGAAACGCCCGGATCTCGCCGTCTCGACCCCGGACCAGGATCATCGGAATGCCGCCGATGGTGGCAGGGAGTATGTCGCCGGCATCGGGAACTTCGTGCGCGAAGCCGGCCAGCATCCACGTGGCACGGAAGATCTTGCGCACTTCCAGGTCGAAGACTTTCGCGCTGACGTAGGCCTCGTTGCCCAGAGCCGTGCCGTCCAGTGCCGTCGCAGGCGATGAGTCTTCAGTCTTCGGGCTTTGAGCCATGATCCTTCGCTCGACTTCGGTCATTGTCGATCCCGTCCAGATCTGTCTGCGTGTGTGGCAGTACCGCCAATTCAGTAGATACTGTATTGTTGTTATTTCTGATTAACGAAATATTCTAGCAGAATTTCGCCCTTTACTGTATTTTGATCCCGACTCGTCATGGATGACGGGTTGCGGAATGCGCGACGTCGCCGGGACATCCGGGAGCAGAGCGCAGGTGGCGATGCAAACCAGCGGCACAGCCGCGACCAAGGAGGATAGCGATGACAGACTGGACGAATGGTTGGACTCGGCGCCAATTCGGCGGAGGTCTTGCAGCTGCCGGAGCCACAGCGGGGATTCTTGCGGCGGCGGATCGACGAGCCGAAGCGCAGCAACCGATCAAAGGCGGACGACTCCGTGTTGGAGCGCAGGATATCAGCGCAACAGAGACGATCGATCCGGCGATATCGTTGAACAGTATCGACTACATCCGTATCAACCTGCTCTACAGCCGCCTCGTCAACTTCGTTCCAGGAATTGGACCTTCGCCGGTCCTGGCGACGGAATGGGAACCGAACGCAGACGCTACGCGGTGGGTTTTCAGGCTTCGCGAGGGCGTGGAATTTCACAATGGCAAGACCCTCATCGCGGACGATGTCGTGCATTCGCTCCAACGTATCCAGGACCCCGACACAGCTTCTCCCGTCGCGGGACTGATCAGTGACGTGGCCTCCATCTCAGCCGACGGCGACAACACGGTCGTGCTGGATATGAGTGCGCCCAATGCCGACCTTCCGAACCTGTTGACGGAGTACCACTTCCTGATCGTCCCCGCGGATGCCAATGACTTTCCGGCCGATGCGGTCGGTACTGGCCCCTGGATGGTGCAGGACTTCGAGCCCGGACGGCCCTCGCTGTTTGTTCGCAACCAGAACTACTTCCGTGAAGGGTTGCCTTACATCGACGAGGTCGAGGTCACGGGTGTGCCCGACAACACGGCACGTTCCAATGCGTTGCTGGCCGGCGAACTCGATGTCATCGCTGAAATCGACCCGCGCCTCGTTGCGCAGTTCGAGGCGATCGAAGGAGTGACGGTCTTATCTGGTGCGAGCGGTTCGCACGTGGTCTATCCGATGATGTGCAACGAAGGCCTTTACGCTGACAACAACATGCGGCTTGCGGTCAAGCATGCGCTCGACCGGCAACGATACGTGGACATCGCCTATGGTGGTCACGGAATTGTCGCGAATGACCATCCGATCGCACCCTTCGATCCCTATCACTGCAGCGACATTCCCCAGCGCGACGCCGATCCGGACAAGGTGAAGTACCATTTGCGTCAGGCCGGTCACGAGAACACGACGCTGACCCTGGAAACCTCGGATGCCGTCTATGGCGGTGTCGATTCGGCGGTGGTGATGGCCGAACTGATGAACGAGACAGGTCTCAGTGTCTCCGTCGCGCGCAATCCCGCTGACGGATACTGGAGCGAGGTACCCGGCAAGAAGCCGTGGTTCGGCACCTACTACTTCGGACGCCCCTCGGCCAATGCCATGCTTTCGCTGGTCTATCTTTCGGACTCGGGGTGGAACGAACCGCAGTGGAAGAGCGAGCGTTTTGATGCAATCATCCACGAAGCTCGCGGCGTGACCGACGAAGGTCTGCTCAAGGAGCTCTATTGCGAAGCCCAGTGGATGCTCCACGACGAGGGACCGTCGTTGATGCCGATCTTCTACAACTGGCTCGACGGCTTGAGCAGCCGAGTTCAGGCCATGGAAGCCCATCCGCACGGGCCCCTGGGCCAGTTAAAATGGGACGAGGTCTGGCTTTCGGACGGTGAAGCCTGACGTCTCGCACGATCCTGATCAATGGTATCGAACTACGGAGGGCTCGTGTCCCAGGGCAGTGACTTGCGTGACACGGTGGCGCTGGATCTTCCCGAAGGGGCCTATGGGAGCGAGTCCTTCTTTGTTCGAGAAAGAGAAGCCGTCTTCCGTGGAAACTGGACCCTCGCTGGTTTCGGCCACCAGATTCCCGAACCCGGCGACGCGTCGCCGGTCACCGTGGCCGGCTTGCCGCTGCTACTCGTCCGTGACCTTCCCGGTGACGTCCGGGTCTTCCACAATGTCTGTCTGCACAGGGGCTGCCCGCTCATTCGCGAGCCCGTTCACCGCCAGAAACGTCTCACTTGCTTCTATCACGGCTGGGCCTACGACCTGGAAGGGCGGCTTCGAGCCCGACCGTACTTTCTGGAGGGTGGCCGGCACGATATCGTGGACTCGAAGGCGGGATTGGGGCTCGAACCTGTGCGTAGCGCGCAGTGGTCTGATCTCATATTTGTCAACCTCGACGGCAAGGCTGCACCGTTCGAGGAGTACGCTCGACCGATGCTGTCACGCGTTGCGGATTATGACCTGTCATCGCTGCGCCACGGTGACCGGGTGCTCGACTTCGACGTCGCGGGCAACTGGAAACTGGTTGCCGAGAACTGGCTTGACGCGCTTCACATCTTTGCCATTCACCCCGAACTCAATGACTTCGCCGATCAGTCCGGCCGGGAGCGGACCGAGGTGGACGGTTGCATGTTCCCGGGCGTTTACGAGTTTGCCGAACCGCGCGCGGGCATGGTGCTCGATCCCTCTCGCCGTCACGTCATGAGCAGCGAGGGCGCCAACAAGGTCTGGTCGTTCTTCATGTTTCCCAGCGTGTTCATCCAGGTCCGACCAGACCACCTCGTGGTCTTCGATCTCGTGCCGGTGGCGCCTGACCGTACCAGGGAACGCATACATTTCTACTTCATGGGCGAGGCGGCTGACGATACCGAGCACGCCGAAGCTCGTCGCGTCATCTACGAGGCCTGGGACGCGATCAATGCCCAGGATGTCGGTCCGATCGAAGGCATGCAGCAGGGCCGCCAGTCGACCGCCTTTCGCGGCTTGCTGGCATCGCCCTACTGGGACGAGGCGTTGAGCCATTTCACCCATCTCGTCAACGCATGCATGGCGAAGAGTGGTCTCGCTCACGGCTGACGACCGGCGTTGCCTGCGCGGAGCCGAAGGTCCGGCCTTGAAGCTCGCGATGGACGTGATCTGCGCGACCGCCGAGATCGGCGGGGCCGAACGGTTGATTGACATCGAAGGTGCGCACCTTTCCGAGAGCTTCTACGCCGGTCAGGCACATCAGGATTTCGTCGACAGGTTGATCTCGCTGGACGCCCGGGTTGTGGTTCCCACGACCGTCAATCCCGGATCGGCGACTCTGCGCGGCCGCCAGGGCCCTGCGGCCGGCCCCGAGGCTATCGCCGCAGCGCGTCGGCTGATGCGCTCGGTGCTGCGCCTGGGGTGTCGTCCGACCTTCACCTGTGCTCCCTATCAGCTTCCCGGCTGCGTGGCGCAGGGGGGACATGTAGCGTGGTCCGAATCAAGCGCGGTGGTTTATGCCAATTCCGTGATCGGTGCGCGTACGAACCTCCACTACGACTATGAAGATCTTTGCGCGGCATTGGTCGGCCGGGTCGGAAATCACGGACTGCATCGTGACAGCGGGCGCAAGGCTTCCGCCATTGTTGATGTGCGCGCGGTCGCGCCGGAGATTCTCCAGCATGAGCTCGGCTGTCACCTTCTGGGTCATCACCTAGGCTGTACGGTGGGTCATGCGATCCCGGCGATCATTGGACTGCCAGCCGAAACCAGGGTGGACTGGCTCCGGGCCCTGGGCGCCGCAGCCTCTTCGTCGGGCGCGCTGAGAATGTTCCACGCCGTCGGTATCACACCGGAGGCCCCGAACCCCGACGATGCGAAAGGCCCGCTATCGGGACTGCAGCGCCTCGAGGTCAGCGGGTCCGATCTGCGGCGCGCGGTCGACACATTGAGTCAACCAGGAGATGGCCCGCTGCAGGGCGTGTACTTCGGAACACCGCACTTTTCACTGGCCGAATTCGACGACCTGCTCCACGTCCTCGGTGACCGCCGGGTGCGCGACGGCATTGCCTGCATCGTCAACACGAGCCGTCACAACCGCGATGTCCTGAGGGCCCGCGGCGTACTTCAACGCCTCAGGCAGGCCGGTATCACGCTCATGGTCGATGCCTGCACCTACTATGGCCTGCCGTTGGCCGGACTGCGCGGACGTGTCATGACAAATTCCGCGAAGTGGGCCTACTACGCGCCGAGGACGCATGATGTGGCGATCGAGTTCGGCACGCTGCAGGACTGCATCGAATCAGCCGTCAAGGGAGAGTCGTGTCATGTCGATTCCATATGGCAGGACCATCTCTGGCGCTGATGGTCGCATCGTCGTGCCGGGCCGCGCGGCGGGCGTCGCCCTTGTGCTCGGGGCGCCGCTCAGCCTGCTTTGCGTTCGACCAGAGGACGGAGTGATCGACGACGTACACCACCCCGACCAGGGCCAGTCCGTCACGGGACGGGTTCTGTGCCTGCCTGCGACACGGGGAGGCCCGGCCTCGACGGGTGTGCTGCTCGAGTGTTTGCGCCGTGGCACGGCCCCTGCCGCCATGTTGCTTGCGGAAGACGAGCCCGCGGTGGTCATTTCCTGTCTGGTCGGACGCGAACTCTACGACAAATCCATGCCGGTCATGGTGCTCAGGCGGGAGACATTCGCCGTTCTTGCCACAGGCACCCGGATCGAGTTCGTGGAGTCATGACTGTCGCCATCAGGCAGCGGCGCGTCGGAGCCAACGGTGTTGACTTTGCCCTGCTCGAGGCCGGTGACGGGCCGTTGGCTTTGTGTCTTCATGGCTTCCCAGACAACGCACACGGCTTTGAGGCCATGCTTGGCACCTTGGCCTGCGCCGGCTTCCACGCGGTTGCGCCGTTCATGCGCGGCTACTGGCCGACATCGATCCCGGCTGAAGGACGTTATGCGACAGCGGATCTGACCGACGATGCGCTGGCCCTGATCGATGCCCTTGGTGAGGGCCCGGCGGTCGTGATCGGACATGACTGGGGCGCGCTCGCGGCATTGGGGGCGGCCATCGAGCACCCGGATCGGGTTCGTCGCCTGGTGCTGATTGCAGCCAACCATCCAGCGAGCAACCTTGGTCACGATCCGCAGTACCTCAAGGGCATCTGGCATGTCTTCTTCTTCCAGATGGCGGGAGCCGCCGAGGTCTTCATCCAGAACGACTTTCAGTTCGCCATTGACTGGATGCGCGATTCCTCTCCGAACTGGACGCTTCCAGATGCCTATGTCGAGACGGTCAAGCGCACGCTGCGTCGAAGGGGCGTCGCCGAGGCGGTGATTGCCTACTACAGGGATGCGATACGATTCGCCGAAGATCCGCGTGAGAGGCATCTGAGCGTCACTCCCGTCTCGGTGCCCACGCTCGCGCTCCACGGCACGGCCGACCGACCGCGTCGCCTCGCCTGCTTCGAAGCCATGGACCCCTACTTCACGGGCGGGTTGACGAAGCATGTCGTGGATGGAACAGGGCACTTCATGCACCTTGAAGCCCCCGACGCAGTCAACGCTCTGGTGGTGGAATTCCTGATACGCAACTGAAGGCTGATCACTTTGTCCAATTCGATGGATGCCGGCTGGAGCAGCTGAGCGGCACGCCGCTCAAGCGCGTCACCCTTGACGTCCACTTGTTGGAGTTGAACGCGGAGAGCCACCGGCTCAAGTGGAGCCGCGCCCGACGCCGGAACAGCTCTAAGGCGGTCACCGGATCGGCCTGGTCACGTGCGGGTCGATTCGTCATGGACGTTCTTGCGGGTGTGAACATGCCTGTGCCGCTCGTCCTTCAGCCGGGCAAGGATGCGGTCGGAACTCTCAGGAGCCTCTTGCCGTGGCGTGGCCCGTCTCGAGAAGGCGGGGCATGAGTTCGACGAAATTGCAGGGACCGAAGCGGTAGTCGAGCTGGTGGACCAGGATGTCGTCCCAGGCATCCTTGCAGGCGCCGGGCGAACCCGGCAGCGCGAAGAGATAGGTACCGCCGGCGACGCACGCGGTTGCCCGGGACTGGATCGTCGAGGTTCCGATCTTGCGGAACGACAGCCAGCGAAAGAGCTCGCCAAATCCCGGAATCGCCTTGTCGCAGACCTCATCGAAGGCTTCGGGCGTGACGTCGCGGCCGGTGACCCCGGTGCCGCCGGTGGCAATCACCACATCGACACCGCTGTCGTCGATCCACGTCCGGAGGGTCTCGACGATCGAGGCCACGTCGTCGGTGACAATGCGGCGGTCCGCCAACTCATGGCCCGCCGCCTCGACGCGCTCGACGAGAACGGCGCCGGACCGGTCGTCATCGAGGGAACGGCTGTCGGAGACCGTCAGGACGGCGATCCGGACAGCGAGGAACGGCTTGCTGTCATCGATTCCGGGCATGTCAGGAACCTCCATAGAGGGGCCAGTCTCCGGCCGCCAGCGCGGCCAGCGAAGCCGGTTCGTTTCCCAGTCTCCTGGTGTAGATCCAGTAGTCTGCCATCACGCTCCGGATAAAGGAACGGGTCTCGCGGGAGGGATAGGACTCCACGAAGAGAAGGGGATCGGCCAGCAGGCTCATGTCATTCAACCGTCTCGCCAGTCGTGCCGGGCCGCCATTGTAGGCGGCAAGCATGAGGAGGAGATTGCCGTCGATATCGGGCAGATCGAACAAGTATCGCACATACCGTTCTCCGAGATCGATGGAGACCGCGGGATCATCGAGACGATACCTCCCGGCGCCCGCAAGACCGGAATCACCGGCAATCCAGGCGGCCGTTGCCGGCATGATCTGCAGGATCCCCCGGGCACCGGCATGACTGACCGTGCGGGCCCTGAAATGCGACTCCTGGCGAATGAGGGCATACATCAGGGCAGGTTCGATGGTGAATCCTTCCTGGGGTTCCCACGGCGGAAGCGGGAAGAGAGCGTCATCGAGCCGTGCCGCATGGAGCGTGAGGAACTCCCGGGAGAGCCGGTAACGCGTCGCCGGAAACGGCATGAGCTCCGCCATGGCCATGACGGCGGCCGCGGCGGCCGGGTGACGCCGGACACCGAGTCCCCGCAACTCCCGGTCTCCCCGGTGGTACTGGCCCACCTCGGCAAGCGCCAGGGCCCGGCGCACGGCCGGTATCTTCAACAGCGTCCTCAGCCCCTCCTCGGACACCTGCGGAAGGGGGTCATTGACGAGACCACCGTCCATGCCCAGGCCATGGCGGGCCAGAAGTCCGTAGAGTGTGTCGGGCCGGTGCGCCGCGGTGCCGAGAAGACGGCCGATCTCACCTGGTGCCCCTGTCACCAGGGACATCCTTGCCGCCCACCAGGCACTGGCGGCCACCAGCGGGTCGGCGGGGTCTCCCTGTGAGGCCACCAGCATCATCGAGCGTGCGGTGTGCGGGCGACGGGAACGCCAGGCAGCCAGTCCAGCCGTCCAGCCGGCCAGGGGAACCAGGTGTCCGGATCGGTGAATGGCCGTAGTGGCGATGTCGAGAGCAAGCGCGTCATCGCCACCGATGAAGTAACCGAAAGCAATCTCCGCCGCCGACATGTCGATGGCGAGCGGGCCGGCGCCGCCGAGTGCCTCCGCATCAGACAGCCGTGACCATGCAACCCCGGGGCGGCCGTTCCGGACATCCCGGCGCACCTGCTTCAGGAGACCGCGTTCTCCGGCATTGAGCGCGCTGTCATGATTCGTTGACGAAGGGGCGGCCGAACCGGTCCCGATGGTCACGGCCTCGATGTCCGGTTCATCCCACCTTCCGACGGGAGGGGCGGGGGCCGACGCTCCCGACGGCTGGCGTCTCAGCGCCAGGGCGTGGATGCGCTTCGCGTCCGGATGGTCCGCCCAGGAGTCAAGCCAGGTTCGCAGTTCGTCGAAGCTCGAGATCCACCCGGTCGCATGGAGGTAGCGCTGGGCGAGGACGTGGCCCATCAGGATCGGATCCCGCAGGCGGGTGATCAGTCGGTCTGCCTCTCTCCAGTCGGACTCCAGCTGAACCGCAAAGATGCGGCGATAGGTCTCCCGATCCACATCGTCAAGGATCCTCCAGGGATCGCGTTCGGGAGCCTCGGGCCGCACGCCCGGCAGGGGCACGGCACTCACGTCGACCGGCGCGGCCGGCTTGACGGAAGGCAGGGGAGGCAGATCAAGGGCCGACGCGCCGTGGGTCCACACGACGACAACACCCGTCGCGAGCAGGCGCAGGATGCCGGATATCCCGGCGCGGAGACGATCCGTTTCCATCAGGCAGGTGCCGTCAGACCGTCGGCATTCCGGGTGCGATCCCGAGTTCTTCCATGCGCTGCCTGATGGCGAGAAGATCGCGCCAGCTGTCACGTTTCTTCAGGGGCTGGCGCAACAGATAGGCCGGGTGGAACATGGCGATGGCAGGCACGGGTTCCCTGCCCTCACGCTCGAGCCGCAGCCAGCGTCCGCGAATCCGCGTGATGCCTTCGCCCGGAGCCGTGTCGAACATGGCCTTCACTGCTGTCCCTCCAACGTAGACGAGAAGCCTCGGCGAGAGGAGTTCCACCTGCCTTTCGAGGAAGGGAAGGCACACCGCGATTTCCTCGGGCGTGGGCGTGCGGTTTCCCGGCGGGCGCCAGTAGAGGGTGTTGGTGATGTAGACACGGGTTCTGTCGAGGCCGATCGCGGCCAGCATCCGGTCAAGGAGCTTTCCGGCCGCGCCGACGAAGGGCTTGCCCTGCCGGTCCTCTTCGGCGCCGGGAGCTTCGCCGATGATCATGATGGGTGCCTCTGCATTGCCGTCGGCGATGCAGGTCGTGGTGGCCGTGCGCTTGAGCGGGCACCCCTCGAAGGCGTTGATGGTTTCGACCAGCTCCGCGAGACTGGAGGCGCCGGCCGCCAGGGTCCTGGCATCCTCAAGGGCAACGGCCGGTCGGGCCGGCACCTGCGGGCGTCTCGCGGGTGCCGCGCGGACGGGAGGCGGTGCCGGAGGAGGAGCGAAGCGGTCGACCGCCTCCGCGGTCGTTGCTTCGTCGACACCGATCCCGACATACCAGTCCAGCAGTCTGCGGGCTTCCTCGCGATCCATGGTTCTCCGTGCGGCGGACGTCCGGCGCCATTGTAACGAATATCGCCGTCGGTTAAGAGAACTGGAATGACAGCGCACTGAAGGATGAGATGGAACAGCGCGAACGCGAGAGCATGGAGTTCGATGTCGTGATCGTGGGCGCCGGACCTGCAGGTCTGGCAGCGGCCATCCGCCTTGCGCAGCTGTCCGAAGAAGCTGGACAGGAGGTCTCGGTCTGCGTTCTCGAGAAGGGATCCGAAGTCGGTGCGCACATCCTGTCGGGCGCGGTCATGGAACCGCGGGCGCTCAACGAGCTCTTTCCCGACTGGGAGGAACGCGGGGCACCTCTCCTGACACCGGTGAGACAGGACCGCTTCCTCTATCTCACCGAAAAGCGGGCGTTTCGCCTGCCGACACCCCCGCAGATGGCGAACCACGGCAACTACATCATCTCCCTTGGCAATGTCTGCCGCTGGCTGGCCGGCGAGGCGGAAGCCCTCGGCGTGGCGATCTTTCCCGGCTTTGCCGCAGCAGAGGTCCTGTTCCACGATGACGGTTCCGTGAAGGGCGTTGCGACCGGTGACATGGGCATAGGCCGCGACGGCAAGCCGAAGGACACCTTCGAGCCCGGTATCGAACTCCATGCCAGGCAGGTTCTCTTTGCCGAAGGGTGCCGCGGGCACCTCTCCCGGCAGCTAATGGATCGCTTTGGTCTGCGTGAGGGGGTTCAGCCGCAGACCTACGGTATCGGTATCAAGGAACTGTGGGAGATCGACCCGGAAGGACACGCGCCGGGCACCGTCATCCATACCGCCGGCTGGCCCATGGATGGCAGGACCTATGGCGGGTCCTTTCTCTATCACCTCGAAGACAACCAGGTCGCCGTCGGTTTCGTCGTCGGGCTCGACTACGAGAACCCGTGGCTCTCGCCCTTCGACGAATTCCAGAAGTTCAAGACACACCCGGCGATCCGCCCCTTCTTCGAAGGCGGCAAGCGCATCGCCTACGGCGCCCGCGCCATCAACGAGGGCGGATTCCAGTCGATTCCTCGCCTTACATTCCCGGGCGGCATGCTGATCGGCTGTGCAGCCGGCTTCGTCAATGTGCCGAAGATCAAGGGCAGTCACACGGCCATGAAGAGTGGCATGACTGCAGCCGAGGCGGTGTTCGACTGGCTCGCAGCCGAGACTCAGCCGAATGCTGAAGTCCGCTCCTATGGCGAGCGCCTGCGCCAGACCTGGCTGTGGGACGAGCTCTACCGCGTGCGCAACATCAGACCGAGTTTCCATGGCGGCTTCGTGCAGGGTTTCCTCTATTCCGCCATCGACACGGTGATCCTGAGGGGACGGGCGCCCTGGACTTTCCGGCATCGGCCGGACCACGAGTCTCTCAAGCCGAAGAATGCCTGCCAGGCTATCGACTACCCTGCGCCCGACGGCGAGATCACCTTCGACCGCGCGAGTTCGGTATTCCTTGCATCAACGAACCACGAGGAGGATCAGCCCGTCCATCTCACCCTGAAGGATGCCAGCGTGCCGGTCGACATCAATCTCGCGCTCTACGAAGCCCCCGAACAACGCTACTGTCCTGCCGGTGTCTACGAGATCATCGAGGATGATGACGGGGTGAGGCTGCAGATCAACGCGCAGAACTGCGTGCATTGCAAGACATGCGACATCAAGGATCCGACACAGAACATCGTCTGGGTGACGCCGGAAGGCGGCGGCGGCCCGAACTACCCCAACATGTGACGGATTGCCACGGCGAGGAGACCTGGATGAACTTCTCCAGGGCGTGCCGCGGTCTCTCTTTCGCGGTACTTGCGGTGCTGGGCCTGGCAACGGCGGCGGATGCCCGCGCATCCACCGATCTTGTCTCGGCCAGCGGCGCCTACCTTGCTTCGAGAGCAGCCGCCTACCAGGGCGACATGGCGGCCAGGGCCGACTTCCTGTCGCAGGCACTTGAACGCCTTCCCGGGGACGTGACACTCACCCGCCAGACGTACAAGACCATGGTGTCTGTCGGCCGCATTGACGAGGCGGCCGCATTGGCCCGGCGTCTCGTCGAGATGAACGTCGTCACTGAACTCTCCCCTGTCACCCTCCTTGTCGACGCCCTGGCGGCAGACGATGCGGATGCCATGGACGACGCCCTTGCCCGGCTCGACTTCGAAGGCCCGCTCGGCACGTTCGCCATCATCGTGCGCGCATGGTCGACGGCAAGAGGGGGTGACCCTGCGCGCGCTATCGAGATTCTCGACACCGCCGCGCCGGGCTCCGAACCCCTGGTGGCCTATCATGCCGCGCTTCTCGGTGACGCCGCAGGAGAGACCGAGGCGGCCGAAACAGCCTTCAGCGAAGCCATGGAGGCCGGGAACACCGTCACCTGGGAGGCCACGCGGGCCTACGGCGGTTTTCTGGAGCGCCTCGGGCGGGGCGGGGACGCTGCCCGTCTCTACCGCCGGTTCATGGACATCAATCCGGAGAGTCCGTGGTTCGATGATGCACTCGCACGGGCTCTCGCCGGCGGGACGCCACCCGAACGGCCCGGCATGTCCCAGGCGATCACCGACGCCCTGGCGGAGACCGCGCGGCAACTGCTCGGCGAACGTCCCGGAGTTATGGCTCTGAGACTGCTCAATCATGCAGCCTGGTTGCAGCCCGCCGACGACCGCATTCATTTCATGACCGGAGATGTCCTGTCCCGATTGCGGCGCGACGCCGCCTCTGCGGTGGCCTATGGCCGCGTGGCACCCGATTCTCCCCTTTCATGGAATGCCCGGCTTCGCCGTGTCCGCAGCCTCAACGACGCGGGCTTCACCGAAGACGCCATCGCACTGGGACGCTCGCTCGCACGGGAACGGCCGGAGAGTGCGGATCCCTTCATGACCATCGGCGATGTCATGCGCTCGCACCGGAGATGGGACGAGGCGGTGGAAGCCTACGATGAAGCGCTCCGCCTGCTTGATGAAGGATCGCACCGCCGTCCGGACATCCTCTTCGACCTGGGAACGGTGCTGGAGGTGACGGGTCAGTGGGAACGCGCCGAACAGGCCTTTCTCGAATCCCTGGAGTCGCGACCGGACGACCCATGGCTTCTCAACTACCTCGGGTACTCGTGGGCCGACCGGAACGAGAATCTTGACGAAGCCCTCGATCTCATCGAGCGCGCCCTGGAGAGGACACCCGATGACGGCATGGTGATCGACAGCCTGGGATGGGTGCTCTACCGGCTCGGCCGCTACGATGAAGCCGTCGTCGAACTGGAGCGTGCTGTCGGCCTGGAACCTGCCGAGCCGGTGATCATCGACCACCTGGGCGATGCCTACTGGAAGACCGGGCGACACTACGAGGCACGTTTCCAGTGGCGTCACGTGCTGACGCTGGCGCCGGATGACGAGGATCTTGTCGACGCCGTGCGCCACAAGCTCGAGGCGGGACTCGATGACATTGACCGGTGAAAGAGCGGTCCCGGCCCATGCCAAGGTCAACCTGTGGCTTCACGTGACCGGACGACTGGCCAACGGCTATCACAGTCTGGACAGCCTGCATGTACGCACCTCCCTGGCCGACCGCCTGTGGTTCACTCCGGCAGCCTCCACGGCTCTCGAGGTGACCGGCCGCTTTTCTGCGGCGCTCAGGGACCTGGACGGATCCCGGAACCTGGTGACGCGGGCGATCGCTGCCGTTGCGCCGGCACAGGCATTCCGCATCGTCCTGGAAAAGAACATTCCTGTCGCCTCGGGCCTGGGAGGCGGCTCGGCCGACGCCGCCGCCACGCTGCGGACGGTCTCAGGCCTGAGCGACGATCTTCCGGCCATCGCGGCGACACTGGGTGCCGATGTTCCTTCCTGTCTTCATGATGGTGCGGTCATGACCGCAGGAGCCGGCGATGTCGTCACGCCTGTGGAGCCATTTCCCCCATGTGCTCTCGTTCTCGTCAATCCGGGAACCCGGCTTTCCACGGCAACGGTCTTCGCCGGTTTCGATGAACCTCTGTCAGTGCCCCGACCCCTGACTCGCCCGCCGGAGAGTTTCGACGACCTGGTCGGGGAACTCGAGAACCGGCGGAACGACCTCGAACCCGCGGCCTGCCGCGTCGATCCAGCAATTTGCGACGTCCTCGCCGCACTGCGCACCACCCCGGGAATAGCTCTTGCACGCATGACCGGCACCGGCGCCACATGCTTCGGTCTTGCCGGCACCCTGCAACTCGCCGATCGCGCGGCAACCCTGCTCCGCCGTCACCACCCCGGCTGGTGGATCGAGACCACCACCATTCTCGCGCAACCCCGGGAGCGGACATGAGCGCGATAGCAGACATCACGGCGCGCATCGCCGCCCGCGATGCCCATGTTGCCGTCATTGGCCTGGGTTATGTTGGCCTTCCCCTCGCCCTGGCAGCCCACAAGTGTGGTTTTCGCGTCACCGGCTTCGATACAGACCCCGCCAAGATCACGACCCTCGCCGCCGGCACGAGCTACATCAACTACATCGATACCGCCGCGATCAGCGAACTCGCCGCGTCGCCACGATTCCGCGGCACCAGCACGGTGAGCGATCTCGGCGCTGCCGACATCATCGTCATCTGTGTTCCCACACCCCTGGACCGCCACCGGGAACCGGACATGCGCCACGTTGTGGACACCAGCCACAGCGTCGCATCGATCCTGGCTCCCGGACGTCTCGTCGTTCTCGAATCGACCACCTGGCCCGGAACCACGGATGAACTGGTGCGACCGATCCTCGAGAGCAATGGCCTGGTGTCGGGAGAGGACTTTCTTCTCGCCTATTCACCCGAACGCGACGATCCGGGGAACACCATCCATCACCTCGGAACGGTGCCCAAGATCGTCGGCGGCAATCAGGATCTCGCACGAGCGGCCGCCGCCGCCTTCTACGAGTCCTTCATCCCTGCCGGAACCGTTGTCGTCCCGGACACGAAAACCGCCGAAGCCGTCAAGCTCACCGAGAACATCTTCCGCTCCGTCAACATTGCCCTCGTCAACGAACTCAAGGTGGTCTTCGATGCCATGGACATCAGCATCTGGGACGTGATCGAGGCCGCCAGCACCAAGCCCTTTGGCTACATGCCATTCTGGCCCGGCCCCGGACTTGGCGGCCACTGCATTCCCATTGATCCCTTCTACCTTGCCTGGAAGGCGCGGGAGTTCGGCGTGCCCACCCGGTTCATCGAGCTTGCCGGAGAGATCAACACCTCGATGCCGCACCACATCGTCTCCAGGCTCGCCAGCGAGGTCGATCGACGGTTCCGACGCGGTCTCAACGGCGCGGCAATTCTCATCGTCGGCATGGCCTACAAGAAAAACGTCGACGACAGCCGCGAGAGTCCTGGCCTGACCCTGATGGCGCTGCTCGAATCGAGGGGAGCCGCGGTGTCCTTCTTCGATCCCTTCATCGGTACCATTCCTGCCACCCGCGCCCATGCCGGGCTGGCCGGGCGGAAGAGCCTTGCGTGGACCGAGGTCACCAATGGCGTCCACGACGCGGCGTTGATCGTCACCGACCATGACGGCATCAACTACGATGCCCTCGTTGCGTCCGTGCCACTGGTGGTCGATACGCGCAATGCGACACGGGACGTTCGCCACCATCGCGAGAGAATTGTTCTCGCCTGACCGGAGCGGTGTTCCTGCCCCGTGGTTGCGCACTCCGGCGCTTTCCGGTTTATAGGAAGCCTGCTGGGGCGTGGCCAAGCGGTAAGGCAACGGGTTTTGGTCCCGTGACCCCAGGTTCGAATCCTGGCGCCCCAACCACACTCCTGTTGCAGGTCGCCCGTCCGGGCACGCCCTGCATCACCAATCCACCTTGCGAACCATCACCATGCAGGACACCAGTGACGCCTTCACGGAAGCCCTTCGCCTGATCACGACACTCGACCGTGACCTCGTCGAGATCATCCTCATGTCGCTCCGGGTCAGTCTCTTTGCGGTGCTCTTCGCCATGCTGATCGGCCTGCCCGTCGGCGCGACGACGGCCATCTCGCGGTTCCCGGGACGGGGCGCCCTCATCACCGTGATGAACGCCTTCATGGGCCTGCCGCCCGTGGTTGCCGGCCTTGCCATTTATCTCTTGCTGTCACGCGCCGGACCGCTGGGTGAATGGGGTCTGCTCTACACCCCCGAGGCCATGATCATCGCCCAGACGGTGCTCGTCACGCCCATCGTCGCAGCCCTGACGCGCCAGGTCATCGAGGACCTTCACCGCCGCTATGATGAACAGTTGCGCGCCTTCGGCCTCAGCAGGGGCGCCACCGCCATCACCCTGTTGTGGGAGGCGCGATTCAGTCTCGTCACCGTGGTACTTGCCGGTTTTGGCAGGGCCATCGCAGAGGTTGGCGCCGTCATCATGGTCGGCGGCAACATCAATCATGTCACCCGGGTGATGACCACGACCATCACGCTGGAAACCTCGCGCGGCGCTCTCGATCTTGCTCTCGGTCTGGGAATCGTGTTGCTGACGATCATCCTCATCATCAACGGGCTCGCCGGAATGCTCAACACCTTCGCGAGGAATCCGCGCCTTGCGTGAGCGTCGAGATGGAAGGGTGCTGCCGCTCGCCGGCCGGAATCTCTGTCTCATGCGGGGGACACGGCCGGTTGTCGATGATGTCAGCGTTACCATCTCCCGGCCGGAAATCGCGGTGCTTCTGGGACCCAATGGCGCCGGCAAGAGCCTATTGGTCCGCATGCTGGCGGGCCTCGTCGAACCCGACAGTGGCGATGTCACCTGGAACGATCGCCCACCGGACCGCCAGCGGGCCATCCGGCTCGGCGTCGTCTTCCATCACCCGGTGATGCTGAACCGCACGGCCCTGGCCAACATCCGCTTTGCGCTCCAGGCCGCCGGTGTACCCCGTCACGAGCAGCGGCGGCGGGCCATGGAAGCACTGTCGGCCGCCGGTCTCGGGGAAAGGGCGCGAGTGCAGGCACAGGCACTCTCGGGAGGAGAACAGCAAAGGCTCGCGCTTGTCCGCGCCATGGCGACGTCTCCGGACGTCCTGCTCCTCGACGAGGCAACCGCCAACCTTGATCCGGGTTCGATCCTGGCGATCGAGGACCTGGTGCATCAGGCCCGCAACGACGGCACGCCCGTCCTCCTCGTCACCCACGACCTTGCCCAGGCACGCCGGCTGGCCGACCGCATCCTCTATCTTCATGGCGGGGTTCTCGAGGCGGACAGCGCCGCCCCGCTCTTCTTCTCCACTCCCCCCACGAGACGGGCCCGGGCCTTTGTCGAGGGCCGTCTGGTCGCCTGACTGTGCCCAGCCGGAAAGGTCCCATGATGGTGTCGAGATTCTTCGCATGTGCCGTGGTAGTCCTCGGCCTCGTCCCCGGTGGCGTGGCCGCCGACGATAGGTCCATCATCGTCCAGTCGACGACCTCGACGCAGAACTCGGGACTGTTCGATCACATCCTTCCCGATTTCAGCGATGCGACGGGCATTCTCGTCAAGGTGGTTGCCGTGGGCACCGGGCAGGCCATCCGCAACTCCATGAACGGAGACGGCGATGTCCTGCTCGTGCATGCCCGCGATGCCGAGGAGGAGTTCGTCTCCGGCGGCTACGGCGTCGAGCGGTTCGATCTGATGTACAACGATTTCGTGATTGTCGGTCCCGTTTCCGACCCGGCAGGCATCAGGGGCATCGCTGATGCCGGTGCCGCACTCATGCATATCGCACGCAACGGTCTTCCCTTTGCCTCCCGTGGTGATGATTCCGGCACCCACACGAAGGAAATGGCCTTGTGGCGCAACGCCGGTTTCGATCCTACGGAGCACAGCGGCTCGTGGTATCTCGAGACTGGCTCGGGCATGGGCGCCACTCTCAACGTGGCCGCCAATGTCGGTGCCTATGTCCTGACAGACCGGGCCACCTGGATTGCCTTCCAGAACCGCGGCAATCTCGCCCTCCTTGTCGAGGGGGACGAGAATCTCTTCAATCAGTACGGCGTGACCATGGTGAACCCGGAGCGCTTTCCCCATGTCCGCGAAGAGGAGGCGCACCTCTTCGTCAACTGGCTCCTTTCGCCCTCCGGGCAGGCTTCAATCGCCTCCTACCGCATCGACGGAAGGCAGCTCTTCTTTCCCAACGCCAGCCCCTGATCCGTCACGTCACAGCGGGCGCAGGGCGTCGGCGAGACGCGGCAGCATCAGGGCGTCGTAACGCTCCTGGTTGGCCGCGCTGTCGTGGGCGAAGCGGAAACAGGTGATGCCGTTGGCGAGTGGCTGGATGATCTGACCGCCAAAGCCCCGCATGGTGGCGATCCTCATGGCCCGACCGGAACGGGTGGTGAGCGGCAGCTGCCACCAGGCGAGGTGATACGTGATGTCGTTCCCGCCGGCGGTGACCGTCCCCGTCGGCAGCCCCTTTGCCATGGCGCCATCTAGACATTCGCGCACCAGTGACGATTCCAGCAGTTCCGTCCCCTCGTGGCGTCCGCCGTTCGACAGAAGCCGCCCCAGCCGCCCCACGTCATCGAGACCGAGGAAGAGACCGAAGGCAGTAAGCGGCACGCCCCTTGTGCCGTCCTCTTCGAGGGTGCGGTTGATGTCCACCGGACCACACCCAATGGGGCGCAGCACCTCTTTCTCGACCATGGCGAAGAGGTCGGCATCGGGACCACGGTGGCGCTTCCACACCGCATCCATGGCCGCGCCGGCCACGAAGAGATCCTGGTCCCGGTAGCGGGCGACGACGCCGGGTCCCCAGGGATAGGAAGGCACACGGAACGCTTCGCGGAGCTTGTCCGCACGACTGCGGGCGGCATACCAGCTCTGATAGGCGCGGTAACAGGCGCCTTCCGGACCGTCTGCCGAGGCGTATTCCGGCCCGGTAAGATTGTCGGAATGGATGTCGCCGGTTTCGCCGGCGGTGCCGATGCCGGTCGCCATGGAGAGACAGTGCCGGATCGTCACGTCGTGCCAGCCGTCGTGATCCGCCGTGACATCGAGGACATCGACGATGCGGGTGTCGGCGACCTCGGGACCGAGGTGACAGGCAAGGCGCATGAGCGCGGTGGTGGCAAAAGCCGCCTTGGTGGCCGACCAGATGCCAAAGCGCATGGCGTGGGGGAAGGGGTAGGGCCCGTGCCGTGTGGCGAACCCTGTCGCGTAAATGCGCCCGTCCATCACGAGGCCGCTGGTGATCTCGCCTTCGCGCAACGCATCGTCCAGCAGTTCCTCGAGCATCTCCGGCGGAGCGATCTCTGCAATGTCGTGAATCGGCATCGGGTCGCGACGGCAGGAGACGGCCGGTGATCCCCCCGCCTCACGGAATGACGCCTCTGCCACGCCCCAGAGATCGAGCCGTTCGGGAATGTGATCCGGGAGTGTTTCAGTCACCACCTGGACGACAAGATCGCGCACCCGCGCGCCATCCCAGGCGAACCGGGCCACCCCGTGGTGGCTGTCGTTCTCCCGCTCACAGGAGAGCTGGAAGGGAAACGCGGCGACATCACAGGAGCCATCACCCCTCCAGATACATCCCTCGCCAACCATGATGTCCCAGTAACTCTGCGGATCGGGCCGGCGATGCAGTCCCCTGTGATCTGGCAGGAGAGCGTCGCCGTCGGTGCGGAAGGCGAGATTGACGCCGGGAAACCGGGCAACGCCGCCGCCCAGAGCAAAGTCGGCGTGTGCCGAGGCATCGCTGGCCGCCAGGGGGGATCCGTCGATGGCGAGAACGCCGTTGAAGGGATGGCGGCAGGGCCGGCGATCAGCCGGCGGCGTGAAGGCAGCGATGGGCCATGGCCCATCCTTCCGTGTGCCGTCCTGTCCGATCATGGTATCTCCCCGCCCGACACGAACGCGAAGGGGACAATGCATGTTCCGGTCATTCTTTGCCAATCGGCGCTGGCTGCACTGGTCGATCCTCGGCAGTGCCACGATCCTTGGCGTCACCTGGTACAAGGTCCAGCTCGATGTCAAGATCAACGAGTGGTTCGGTGACTTCTACGACACCCTTCAGGTCGCACTGACCGAACCGGGGGCTGTCGAGTTTGCCGACTTCCTCGGCAAATGCCTCACCTTCGCCGAAATCGCCGGCATCTACATCGTCGTCGCCGTGCTTCTCGAGTTCTTCGTGCGCCACTTCGTGTTCCGCTGGCGCACGGCGATGAACGACTACTACATGTCCTACTGGCACGATGTACGGCACATCGAAGGGGCGGCACAGCGCGTCCAGGAGGACACCATGCGGTTTGCCCGCATCGTCGAGGGTCTGGGTGTCGCCTTCATGCGCTCGGTGATGACGCTCGTTGCCTTCCTGCCACTGCTGTGGTCGCTGAGCGCGCACGTCACCGAACTCCCCTGGATCGGCGCCGTCGATCATTCCCTGGTCTGGCTTGCCATCGTTTCGGCGGCGGCCGGAACCGTTCTTCTCGCCATCGTCGGCATCAAGCTTCCCGGCCTCGAATTCAATAACCAGAAGGTGGAGGCCGCCTACCGCAAGGAACTGGTGTTCGGCGAGGACCACGAAGACAGGGCGCAGCCGGAGTCCGTCATCGAACTCTTCGCCAACGTGCGCAAGAACTACTTCCGCCTGTTCAAGCACTACCTCTACTTCGACATCGCGAAGTGGTCCTACCTCCAGTTCTCGGTGATCGTCCCCTACATCATGATGGGACCCACCATTGTGGCCGGCATCATCACGCTGGGTGTCCTGCAGCAGATTCTGCGCGCCTTTGACCGCGTCGAATCGTCCTTCCAGTTCCTGGTGAATTCCTGGGGCATCATCGTCGAGCTCATCTCGATCTACAAACGCCTCAAGGCCTTCGAGGACTCCATCAGGCACACGCAACGGATGCGGGGTCTGCCACAGACCGCATAATCACATGTGCTGCAGAAGCGGCAGCGCACCGACAGGGGTATCAACGCTTGACCTGTGAGTGGTCTCCCCAGGGGCGTGGTGTTCCGCCGTTGCTGCCGACACCGCCGCGACTGGGCCGTCGAAGCCGCACCGAGCTTCGAGAGGCTTTCAACACGATCCAGGCAATGAGCGATACTGCGAACCTGGAGGCGTGAGCCGTCAGCTGCAGAAGGGCCAGATCTGATACCAGGAATCGCAGCGATAGCGATCCTCGCACTGGGCGAGCTGCGACTTGTAGGTGCGGGCCGTATCCCTGACCCGTTCTGCGGTGCGCTGCACCTCCGGCTTCGATTCCCAGCTGCCGCGTCTGTAGCCACCTCGGCCTTCGTGATAGGCCAGATAGAGTCGGTACGCGTCGGTGCGGGGAATGTCCAGTTCGCGCCAAGTCTTGTAATTGTACCATCCGATGAAGTCGAGCGCGTCCTCCATATCGGAACGGCTACGGAACAGCCAACCACGCTCTGCCTCGTATTCCGACCACACCGGGTCCTGAGCCTGTGCGTAGCCCTTCGCCGAGGAAACGCGCCCCCAGGGGATGACCCACAGGAGCCACTCGCGCGGAGGGCGCGCGTCGGACTGGAAGCTTGACTCGTGGCGCACGAAGGCCATCTGGATGTCCACCGGCGTGCCCCATTTGCTCGCCGAGAGGCGAGCGTAGTCGTACCAGTCGGGATACTGCTCGAAGATCGCGCACACATTCTCCTGCTGCGTGGGCGGAGTGGCGGCGCATCCTGCCATCAGCAGGATCACCACAAAGGCAAGAAAACTCGCTTTGACAGACTTCATGGCAGCGGCTGTCCCAGCTCGGCACGCACGTCGGAACAGTAACCCCCATGCGCCTCGAGCAACAGCCCGACGAACGGCACCCGTGTCCGCTCCTCCAGGCCGCGGAATGCTCCAGTGAACTTGTGAGAGGTCGCAATCATGTCCATGAGGCCGGATACTGCGATCTCCTCGAAGCAGATTCGTGATACCCTAGGTCAAGCTCTCAGGCCTCTTCCGATTGCGGCAGGACGCCGTCAAGATGAAGCCACGGCAGCTTCGAAGCGACGAAGATGTGGCGTTCCCGGTTCCCGGCTCCCGGGTGAACCGGATCATCGAGAATCCCCGGCATGAACCAGCGGTCATCCGGCTGATAGGCGACGTCGATGGCGATCTGGCAACCGCACCGCCGGCAGAACGATCGCGTGACACCGGGCGACGAGTCATAGCGCGACAGCATGTCCTCGCCCTTTGTCAGCGTCATGGCCAAACGCGCCACCACCGCATAGGTGGCGAACGCCGTGCCATGGATCTTGCGGCACATGGAACAGTGGCAGTGATAGAGATCCGATGCCGGTTCGCTGACCTCGAAGCGCACGGCGCCGCACAGGCATCCACCCCGCATCATGACCCGAATTCCGTCATCTTCTCGAGGGCATCTTCGGGTTCGTACCAGCCGCACCGGGATTCCCAGAAGATGTGCCGTTCATTGCCCTCGCGGCCCCCGGGGTCGGCACCGTCATCGAGCGTGCCCACCGAGAGGCTGATCTCGTCTCCCATCTCGCCGAAGACATGGCATCCGCAGTGACGGCAGAACCGTCGCTTCAGGGCCGGCGATGTCCGGTAGGTCGAGAGGGATTCCTCTCCCGCCAGAAGCCTGAAGCCCGAGCGGTCGACACTGGCATAGGTGAGGTAGACCGCGCCCTGGCACTTGCGGCAGATTGAGCAATGGCAGTGATAGAAGTCGTGGACCTTTCCTGTCAGCTCGTAGCGCACGGCGCCGCACAGGCATCCTCCCGTCGTCATCGCCAGGTCTCCCCGTAGCCCTCGACACGCTCCGCATCATCGCCCGGGTCATGCCACCTCACCCGGGATTCCCAGAAGATGTGCTGTTCGTTCAGCCGATCATGGTCCGGCGTCTCGCCCTGATCGAGGCTGCCAAGACAGAGGAACACCGTGTCGCCGTCTCCGGGAACTTCGGCGAACACGTGTCCACCACAGGTTGCGCAGAATCGGCGGCTGATGGCGTCCGAACTGCGGTATTCACGCAGGGATTCCCTGCCTTCAACCTTCAGGTCGTCACGGGCAACGCCCCCGAAACTCACGAAGAGCGCTCCTTGCAGTTTCCGGCACATCGAGCAGTGACAGTGGCTCACATGACCGACCTTGCCGGTCACCTCGTATCTCACCGCCCCGCACTGGCACGACCCCTTCATCCCGGCGCCTCCCTGGCCATTCCG
>JAJEBJ010000136.1 GCA_022822575.1 Alphaproteobacteria bacterium
TCACAGGCTGGCGGCGTGAGCCTTTCCGTCAACGATATCAGTCCCATGATTTACGCCTGGGACTGCACGAACATGAACACGATCGAGACGGGGCAAGGTCTTGTCCGCGAAGACCGCGGCATGGCAGGCACCGTGATGCGCGCCTCCGACGAACTTGGCCTGTGCGTCGAACCCTTCATGACATCCTCGGGGCACCGGTGGTCAGGTACCGCTGATCGGGTCCGCTATCCGAGGTAAGGCCGACGGACGTCCCGTCGTCCGCACGGATACACATGGAGGCTCCCGATCCACGCTCGAAGGAGCGCCCTCAATCCGGCCTCATCTACACCATGTTCAGGTGATCAGGCTCCGGCAACATGACTGTCGCGGGCATCAGCGCATCGAAGATGCCTTTCGGGCGACCATGATCGCCACCGGCCGCCTGCGGAGGTTGTGATACGATCGCCTCCGCTGATCGAGAGGCGGCGCGGAAGAAAGAATGAACGTCCTGTGGATCATGTGCGACCAGTTGCGTCACGACTATCTGGGCTGCACGGGCCATCCCCACATCAGAACCCCGAACATCGACGCTCTGGCGGCTGACGGCGTCCTGTTTTCACAGGCTTACGTTCAGTCGCCGATTTGCGGCCCCTCCCGCATGAGCGCCTACACGGGACGCTACGTGCGTTCGCACGGCTCGACGACCAACGCATCGCCGCTGCGCGTGGGCGAGCCGACACTGGGCGATCATCTGGACGAAATCGGTGTGGACGCGGTCTTGCTCGGCAAGACCCACATGGTTGCCGACACGCAAGGAATGCGACGGCTCGGGATCGCCGTCGACAGTCCGAAGGGCGTGCGCAGCGCTGAATGCGGCTTTCGTCCTCTTGTGAGAGACGAGGGCGTGCACCCGGAGCCGGCTGACCCTGACATCGAGTACTTTGCTCATCTGCGGGCCCACGGGCTTGAGGCCGACAATCCCTGGGAGGCCTTTGCCAACTCGGCTCAGGACGACAACGGCGAAGCCGTCAGCGGTTGGTTTCTGCGACATGCCCGAAAACCGGCCCGGGTCCCCGCCCACCTCTCGGAAAGCGCCTATCTGACCGACCGGGCGCTGGATTTCCTGGCTGACGTGGAAGAGGGACGCCCCTGGGTATGCCATCTCAGCTACATCAAGCCACACTGGCCCTACATCGCTCCTGCTCCCTATCACGCCATGTACGGCGCTGAGGACGTGATTCCTGCCGTGCGCACCGAACGGGAACGCTCTGATCGGCACCCGGTGCTGGAGGCATTCCGCGCGGAACGCTACGCGCTGGCATTCTGCCGGGAGGAGGTCCGCGAGACGGTCATACCGACCTACATGGGCCTGATCACGGAAATCGACGATCAGATCGGGCGCATCGTTCGGTATCTCAAGGAAACCGGTCGATACCAGACGACCATGATCGTCTTCACGTCGGATCACGGCGACTATCTGGGTGACCACTGGATGGGTGAGAAGCAGTTGTTCCACGACCCTTCGGTGCGCATTCCCTTGATAGTTCACGACCCGCGTTCCGCAGCGGACGGCACCCGGGGGAGGGTCTGTGATGCTCTGGTCGAGATGATCGATATCGCGCCTACGTTGCTGGACCTCTACGGGGCAGCGCCCAGGGAGCACGTCCTTGAAGGCCGCAGTCTTCTTCCGCTCATCGAAGGACGCGGCGGGTCGGGGCGCAGTCATGTCTTCTCGGAGTATCACTACGCCGACGATCGGGCCTGCTGGGGGCTCGGCCATCCAATCCCGACCAGCATGGCCAGAATGGTTGCCGACAGGCGTTGGAAGATGATGCAGTTCGAGCACGCGCCGCCTCTGCTCTTCGACAGGGAGGCGGACCCGAGCGAGTTGCATGACCTGGCGACGAGCGCTGAACACCGCGGTGTGCTGGAGTCTCTTCATGAATGCCTGTTTCGCTGGGCTCGCAACCCGCGCAGCAACATATGCACACCTCTGGAGGTGTTCGAAGACTATGGCGACCGGATGCGGCACTACGACGAATGCGCCATGCAGGGTTTTGTGATCGGCTACTGGGACGAGGCAGAGCTGGACGACGAAAAGAGGAAGAGAACGGCCTATGAGGCCGCGCGCAAATCCCGCGGCTGACGCAGCGCTGCAACGTGCCACTCGCTCTCGCTCCGATCAGCGCAAACCAGAATGTTCATGTCGACCTCCATCACGATCGTTCGATCACATCACAGGATGCCTCCCGGTCGCTGACATCGACGTTGTGAGCAGTTCTGTGCGGGAAGGTTCCTTGAGCTTGCCCGTGGCCATGACGGCCCGGTGGCCGGACCTGGCGCGTCTCGCTCTGCGGGTTCCGATGATGGAGTGACGTACGGGATCCTCCGGGATGCATTTGTCCAATGGAGTGCCTCGTGAGTTCTGCCGGGTGATATGAAGCGACCCTTTGCCCTGCCTGGTCCACCCGGGTTAGCCTCCGCGGGTCTGGAAGGGAGGACATCATGGCGACACGCAGAAACACGGCCCGGAAGGCCGATCTCGATAAGGCGGTTGCAGACTCGTTTTCCAGATACACGGCGCGCAATCCGCGAAGCAGGGAAGAGGACCTGAAAGCCGCGGACTACATGCCGGGTGGCAACACCCGTACGGTGATTTTCCATCCTCCCTTCCCACTGACCATCGCCAGGGGAGAAGGCCAGTACGTCGAGGACATCGACCAGAACAGATACACGAACTTTGTCGGAGAGTTCGGCGCCGGGCTCTTCGGTCACTCCAATTCCGACATTGCCGGCGCCATAGGACGTGCGGTCTCGGACGGATGGGTGCTCGGCGGCCCCAACCGCTACGAGCGAATTCTGGCTGCCGAACTCGTCAAGCGCTTTCCCTCCATCGACAGGATCCGGTTCACCAACTCGGGCACCGAGGCCAACCTGATGGCCATCAGCATATCCCGGGTGGTCTCCGGACGGTCAAAGGTGATGGTGTTCGAGGGCGCCTACCATGGCGGCGTCTTCCTTTTCGGTCACGGCGGGTCCCCCATCAACGCGCCCTTCGACTATGTCATGGCGCCCTTCAACAACACGGAGGCGACCGTCGACCTCGTCGAACGCCATGCCGATGACCTCGCCTGTGTCGTCATCGAGCCGATGCAGGGATCGGGAGGCATGATCCCGGCGGACAGGGACTTTCTTGCGGCCTTGCGGGACGTCACCCGCCGTCACGGCATCATTCTCATCTTTGACGAGGTCGTGACGAGCCGGCTCTCGGGCGGCGGGCTCCAGGAAATCCACGGCGTGACGCCCGACATGACGACCCTGGGCAAGTACATCGGCGGTGGCGCCGCATTCGGCGCCTTTGGTGGCCGCGCCGACATCATGGCGCGTTTCGATCCGCGGTCGCCGAAGGCGGTGGCTCATGCCGGCACCTTCAACAACAACGTCATCACCCACGCCGCCGGGGCGACGGCGATGACGAGAATCTACACGCCGGAGGTCGCCGCGACATTCAATGCCCGGGGCGATGCATTCCGCGAGGACCTGAACGCCATCATCGCTCGCCATGGTCTGCCCATGGTGGTGACCGGCCTCGGCTCCATCATGCAGATCCACTGTTGCGAAGGACCGTTGAGGGACGAGCCCGACGCCGCAAGCGAAGACGACCTCAAGTCGCAACTCCTCTTCCACGAACTCCTGGCCCGGGGCCAGCGCATGACGTGGCGCAATTCACTGCTGATGTGCCTGCCCATGACCGACGGCGACCTTGAGGCCTTCTGCGAGGCCTTCGGGGACGTTCTCGGCGAACACAGCCATCTCTTCGCCATGGACTGACCCGCAATCCGGTGGATCAGGAGCGCGCGCCGTTGAGGTAGTCGAAGGCGGAAAGGGCGTGACTGCGTATGACGTGGAAGAAGTCGTCGAGAGGGACGTGTTCGTCACGCTGGCCCATGCCGGTGGGGAAGGGACCGTAGACATAGGCATCGATACCCCGGTAGCGCCACAGTCTCGCGTCTGTTCCGCCGAGGCTGACGATGGGTTGGGGCCGGTACCCCACCAGGGACTCGACGTTGTCCTGGAGAATGCCGACCATGTCGCCATGGGGGTCGCACCATGAGGGACCCATGTAGTTCTGTTCCTCCATCGTGACCTGGGGCCAGCGCGCCAGAACCTCCTCCACGACGCGCTGAACGGTCTCCCTGTCGCAGCCGACAGGCAGGCGGAAGTCGGCCTCGATCGTCGCCGAGCCGGGAATCACATTGACCTTGAGACCGGATTCGATGACGCCGATGTTGCACGTGACTTTCTGAATGATGGCGTGGGCTCCCTCTCCCATGGCCCGGTCGAGGGTGTCGCGCGCCTCCTCGATGGCACGGCCGATGTTGTGGGGAGGATCGACATGAATGGCATCGACCGACGCCTGAAGATCCCGGCAGAAATCCATCGCCACCAGGCTGGCACTGTCACCGGCATGTGTGTAGGCGCCGTGGGCACCCCTGGTCGTGACATGAAATGTCACCCACCACGGTCCCTTCTCGGCAAAGCGGATGGAGTAGGGACTCGATGGCTCGCCGTTGAGGCAACAGTCGCCGTGGACTTCCGGATGGTGCTCCATCAGATAGCGCGCACCCCAGGGGCCGAATGTCTCCTCGTCGGAAACGCACGTCAGGGTGAGACGGCCGTTGAGATGCCGGCGGAGCCTGGAGAGGTACATGTAGGTGAAGATCGATGCGGAGGTGCCGCATTTCATGTCTGCGGAACCGCGGCCCCACACCGCGCCGTCCTCGATGGCGCCCGACCACGGTGACCCGTGGGTCCATGGCTCGGGTGCGGCAGGAAACACGTCAATGTGACCGTTGAGCACAAGGTGGCGTCCTTCACCGGAGCCATCGAAGCTGGCGACGACATTCGGAAACATCGGTTCCGGGTCGATCACCCGGTGCGTCAGGCCGTGTTCGTCAAGAAACCGGCGGATGTGCGCCACCGCCTTGCGTGTGTCGCCGGGTGGATTGGGCGTCGGCGTGGCAACGAAGTCGCTGAAGAATCCCTCCAGAATCCGGCGGTCTTCCTCGATCCAGTCGAGAAGTTGCTGCTTGAGATCGGCCATCAGCGTCCCCGTGGTGTGTTGCCGGCCGCCGTTCTGGCGATGTCGAACAGCGCCCGCCGGCAGATGGTGGTGTCAGGCATGCCGGTCATGCGGCATCGTGCCTCGGCATCGAAGAGGTAGTCGCGGGCGCGGTGGACGAGAGGCGCATTCCATCGCCGGCCCGCGGCTTTCAAGGCGTTCTCGGCGCGGTAATGGCGCACGCCCGCCGACTTCATCGCCTGGGCCTCGTTGACGCCCCGCTGCTTCAGCCCGAGGACAAGTTCAAGCTGTGTCAGGTGGCGGCGTACCGCGGCCAGGATGGCGGCGGGCGCTTCCCGGTTGGCCAGCGCCCTCCCGAGACTGCGCTCGAGGTCGTCAAGATTCCCAGACGAAACACTGTGGGCGATGCGGTCCAGGGAGAGAAGGGAACTGTCGGCCACCGCGTTCTCGACGTCCTTTGCCGTCGCCTTCTGGCCGGCCCCGACGTAGAGGGCGAGCTTGGCAATCTCGTTGCGGGTCTGCATCCGGTCGCCGCCAAGACAGGATTCGAGAAGGCGCCTTGCTTCCCCGTCTGTGGTGATGCCCTGCCTGGAGAGTTCTTCGGCGATCACTGCCTCGAGCATCCGTCCCTCGTCGTGATAGCAGGCCAGGGCGGCGGCATCCCTTGCTTTCTCGAAGGCCGCGCGCAGTTTCGAGCGGGCGGCGAGTTCGCCGGCCTCGACGAGGATCAGGGTATCGCCGGTCGGCAGTTTCAGGACCTCTGCCATGGTCGCCGCGAAACCGTCCGTCACGCCGCGCACCCTGACGACCCTGCGCCCACCGGTCATGGAGAGCGACACCGCTTCCTCCAAGAGACGTGCCGGGTCCCTTGCCGCCTCATCTGCGGTAAGGTCGCAGACCCGAAAGGGATCACGGGGATCGTCAACCACGCCGCCGAGCAGGAGATTGCTGCGTTCCCTGACAAGGCCCTGGTCCGCTCCGTAGATCAGCACCGCCCGGATGGCATGGCCTGGAGCACGGCAGAAGCCGTCGATCTCGCGTACCTGGATCTTCACCATGGTTGAGGTGTCCGGCACCACCGCAGCACGTTGGTCATGACTCAGGATTCGGCAGCATCGTACTCACGGTGGAAGTGGAACGACAGGAGATAGGCGATGGTGTTGGCAAGGTCTCTCGCCGCCTTGCGCGCCGTATCCTGCCGCGCCACCTGGGAGGAGTATTCCGAGACGACGACATCGTGACTGCCGGTGGAGCGTGCCGTCGACTGGTAGAGCACCTCTCCGTTCTCGATGTCACGCAGCGTGAACGTCGCCGTCATGACCAGATTGGACCGGGTCACGGTGTTGGAGCTCTCGATGATCAGAGGCGTGAAACGTCGTGTGAAGGTGACATCGAGAACGAAGCTCGGGGACTGCTGGCCATTGCCCGCGGAGAACCGGTCGATGAGCTCGTTGCGCATGATCTGGCCGAGACGGCGGTTCCGGCCATCACCGATGCGATTGACCTGGATCGCCGCCAGCATCGCCTGGACCGATGGCGCGTTTTCGCGCTCGGCCAGGAGTGGCTCGAAGCCACAGGCCGGGATGAGGGCCGCCACCGGCAAACACGCGAGAAATCTGCGGCGAGAGGAGTCCATACTGTCAGACCACGATGTTGACGACGCGGTTGGGGACCACGATCACCTTGCGGATGGGCCGGTCGCCAATGGCTCGCCTGACATTGTCCTCGCCAAGCGCGGCCGATTCGACATTGTCATTGACCGCATCCCGCGGCATGTCGAGCCGTGCCCTCAGCCTGCCGTTGACCTGGACAGGAATGGTCACCGTTTCCGTGGTGGCGAGAACCGAATCCGCCTCGGGCCAGGGCGTGTCGGCAATGAGG
>JAJEBJ010000180.1 GCA_022822575.1 Alphaproteobacteria bacterium
AATAGAGATTTCCATTTTCAAGAAGTTGTTGAGAGATCCTGCGGGCGAACCCGACATCGCGGCCGGGATCGGCCCATCGCATGGCCTCCTCGACGAGCTGATGATCGAGTTTGTTGTCCTGTGTCGTGGCCCAGTCCGTCATCAGCTTCATCCATTCGGCGATCAGTGCGGGCTCGATCCACGCGTCATGGCGCATGAGCGAGTTCCACAGATGGACGGGAATGCGAAGGTCGCCGAACTGCGCCAGATACTCCCGATCGACGAGAACGGAGTCGGGTGCTCTGCCGGCTCTCGCCCTGTGAGCCTCGAACACCTGCTTGTCGGAACCGGGAAGCGTCATGTAGTGGATCGGCATCTTGACGAGCGTGCCGACGGCATCCCGAAGCGCCTGGTGCAGGCCCCGAGCGTGGGGTCCCGAGAAGTTCTGGCCGACTCGCAGGTCGAAGGCGGGGAGGTCGCTGATGGCACGCCAGCCCTGCCTGACAAATCCAAGATTGGTCAGGCCATCGCTGCCGGGGCGCTGCGGCAGGCCGGTGTCGACCAGCGACTTGTAGAGTCTGAGCCAGTTGAGGGCGACAAGACCGAGAGGCACTGAAACGGTGTCGTCATCAAGGTTATGCGCCATGCCGGGGGCGCTGTCGGCGGCCCGCGCAACGGCGCGCAGCAGGCCGAGCTTGTAGGTCGATGACTTCCTGTCGTTGAGGATGATGTGGCGCAGCAGGGGGAGCGCGCCGGTGCCGTCATCGGGCAGCTGCAGGGCCACCTGCTCCCAGTGGATACCGGGACGGCCCAGGCTGTCCGACGTCGTGCATCCGGGAAGGGCCATGGCGCCGTGTCGACGGGCGAGGGATTCAATCTCGGCGGCGCTGGAGGGGTACATGCCGTCGGCTGCGTCGCCGCCTCCAACACGCAGCGCGAAGATGATGAGTCCACCGGGTTTGAGGAGGCTTATGAGCTTGCGAAAGGCACGCTGGCGTTCGTCCGGATGGACATGCATCCACACGGCGTTGAGCAGAATTACGTCATAACTCAGGCCCCGCGCGACAACGCGGCCGAGCGACGGCAGGCAATCGCGAATCCAGGCGACTCGCGACGTCAGGTGTCTTCGGCGCGCTTCGGCGAGCATCGTCGCCGATGGGTCGACAGCCACGACCTCGTAGCCCTTCGTCGCGAACCACGCGGCATCGCGCCCGGATCCGGCACCGACGTCGAGCACGGCGGCCGGTGAGGGTGGCAGGTGGCCTGCAAACCACGCATGAAGCGCGTCGGGGTCGATTGATTCGTAGCGGTCGGCAAGGGCGCGCCCTGCAGCGTCCTCGTAGCGCTTCAGTTGTCCGGGTGCTCCCTTCATCGGGAAACAATAGTCCCGTCAGTCCTTGGGAAGAAGGTCTCGGCGGCGGAGGTGGGGGATGTTCAGCAGGCCTGTCGCAGCTATTGTGAGGGCAGGGAACCGGAGAAGCAGCATGGACCAGGGGATGATCAGCTTTGCCAGCGGCAACGCCAATCCGGAGACCTTTCCGGCAGCGGACTTCGCCGCAACCGCCGCCGACGTGATGCGCACCATGGCGGTGGATCTCACCACCTATCCCGGCAGTCTCGGTCATGAAGGGCTGCGCCGGTTGATGGCCAGGCGCGAAATGGACCGCGAGGGGATAACGGTGGACCCCGATCACGTGCTGATCACCAACGGGTCGATGCAGGCCGTCACTCTGGCTGTAGAGACGCTGTGCACCGGAGTGGACGACATCGTCATCATGGAGGAGCTCAGCTATTCGGGGAGCATCGTTGCCTTCGGCTCCATGGGAATCGAGATGGTGGGCGTTCCGGTAGATGGCGATGGCATGGTGATGGAGGCCCTCGAGAACACTCTTCAGTCGCTGGCAAATCAGGGACGTCGACCGCGCTGCATCTATACCCTTGCTACCTACCAGAACCCGACGGGCACGGTGATGCCGCGGTCCCGTCGCCTGGAGATGATCGCCATTGCCGGGCGTTACGGCGTTCCGATTGTCGAGGACAACTGTTACGGGGATGTCCACTTCGACGGTGACGTTCCTCCGGCACTCTACGCGCTCGATCCGTCTCCCTCGATGATCTACCTGTGTTCGCTGTCCAAGATCTTCGCTCCCGGCGTGCGCCTCGGCTACATGGTGGCGCGGCCTCCCATGCTCGAGAAGGTGTTGTCGAAGCGTCATGACGCGGGACCCAACACCCTGGCGTCCGCCATCACCCATGCATACCTGAAGGATTGCCTGTGGGACCATGTCGCCATGGCCAACCGGGCGCTGAAGATAAAACGCGACACCATGATGAACGCCCTCAGGCGGGAACTGGGCAACGCGTGTTCGGTTGTCCGGCCGCCAGGCGGCCTCTTCATCTGGGTCCGGCTGCCCGACGATGTCGACCCCGCCCGTCTCGTCGACGTGGCCAATGACGAGGGGGTGGAGGTCGTCGACGGTTCGGCATTCCACGTGAGGAACGACGCCGGCGCGGTCATCCGTCTCGCTTTTGGCTTCCCGACGGTCGAGGAAATCGACGAAGGTGTCCGCCGTCTCGGCGTCAGCCTGCGCAAGGTTCGCGGTGAATCAGCTGAACCATGACGACGCTCTTTGCGCGAGAGGAATACGAGGAACGCTGGCGCCGTGTGCACGAAGACATGCGTCGGCGCGGCCATGCCGCGGCCCTGGTGATCGGTCGCGGCGGTGGCTCCTACGACCGCTGCGGTGATGTCCTCTACCTTGCCAATCACTATTCTCCGGCATCGGGTCACGAAGTCGACAACCCGCTCAACACGGCACGCTCTTTCTCGGCCGTGCTGCTGGAAGAAGGCCGCGAACCGCAACTCCTGATCGATGATCCGGAGCCACGCCGTGATCGTCTTGCCACAGGGCATGTCAGCGGTCACAACGATCCCATGTCCGCTGCCGGCCGGGCGCTGGCGGAACGCGCCATCGATGGCACTGTCGCCCTGGTGGGGGCAGATTTCCTGCCTCTCAAGTACTGGCGACTCATCCGGTCTGCTGCCGGGAATGTCGCCTGGACCGAGGACGACACCCTCGTCCAGCGTGTCCGCCGCCTCAAGAGTCCGGCCGAGATGGACGTCTTTCGCGAAGCCGGTGAGATCGCGACACGTTCCCTCGATGTGCTCATGTCGGGACTCGTCGGCGGCATGTCCGAGGCAGAAGCCGTGGGCGAGGCGATCCGCGAGCTGCGCCGGTCAGGTGCGGTATCGCAGATGATTCCGGTGGCCCATGGACCCCACATCAGCCACTGGACGTCGGAGCCGCTGACCGGGGCCAGCCGTGACGTGCCACGCCCGGGCGACCTTGTCAGGGGCTGGCTCGACAGCATCATCTACCAGGGATACTGGCTCGATCCCGGACGCACGGCGGTCGCCGGCGGCAGGCCGACTGACAGGCAGCGGTTCCTCATCGAGAGCTGCGTGACGATCGTGGACGCGTTGATCGATGCCATCCGGCCGGGTGTCCTGGTCCACGATGTGGCACGTCTGGGAGATCGGCTGACCGCCTGCCATCGCCAGGGCTCCAGCCAGATGAGCGCCCAATGGCCGCTCTATGGACACGGCACCGGCCTTTACTGGGAGCATCCCTACATCGGCCTGACCATGTGTGAAGCCGACGAGCGCTTCGAAGCCGGCATGGTTCTCGGCGTCGAGGTCTTCCTTGACGGTGAAGGAACCGGCACCGCTGCGCACGAGCAGAATCTCATTGTCCATGCCGAAGGGAACGAAGTTCTCACCCACTCTCCAGACTTCTGGTGGTAGGCACGGGCGAGCAGGGCTGACGCCACCGCCTGTGGAGGACTCTGCAGCGGTTCGTTGACAGCAATCCGTCAAAAAAATACCGTCAATCACCAGATTGATCGAACCGTGTGTGGCAGGTCTCGCACCGGCAATTCAGACGCGAGTTTCGCGTGTCAGGCGGCCGGAAAACCCGTATAGCCGCCGGAGTCATCGGAGGTGTTCATGAACCCGATTATTGATCGTGCCGTCCGTCGAGTGGGACAGGGTCTCTTCTGGGCAGCCCTTCTTCTGGTTGCCGTGCCGGGCGAGGCTGCGGCGGCGGTCCCCGCCGAATCGCAGTTCGTCTTCAACACCTTCTCCTTCCTGGTGTGGGGTGCTCTGGTGATGTGGATGTGCGCCGGCTTCACGATGCTGGAGTCGGGTTCGGTGCGCACCAAGAACGCCTCGGTCATCTGTCTCAAGAACATCGGCCTTTACTCCATCGCCGGTCTCGCCTTCTACTTCATCGGCTACAACCTCATGTACGTCGACGTCTCCGGCTGGATCGGCACGGTCACGTTCCTCTATGGCCCGTCAGGCGATGAAATGGCCCTGCTCGACGGCGATGAGGGAGCGACGGAAGCCGTCGTGTCCAACGGTTACTCGGTGATGTCGGACTGGTTCTTCCAGATGGTCTTCGTTGCCACCGCGGCCTCGATCGTCTCCGGCGCTCTCGCCGAACGCGTCAAGCTGTGGTCATTCTTTGCCTTCATCACCGTTCTGACCGCCATCATCTACCCCATCGTCGGCGCCTGGACCTGGGGTGGTGGCTGGCTCAGCGACATGGGCTTCCAGGACTTCGCCGGTTCCACCATCGTCCACTCGACGGGCGGCTGGGCGGCCCTTGCCGGCACCATTGTAGTGGGCGCGCGCCGGGGCAAGTTCCGGGCGGATGGCAGCGTCAAGTCCACTCCTCCTTCGAATGTTCCGGTGGTCACTCTGGGTGTCTTCATCCTGTGGCTGGGCTGGTTCGGCTTCAACGGCGGATCTCAGCTCGCTCTTGGTGGTGCGGTCGACGCCGTCGCCATGAGCAACGTCCTCGTCAACACGAATCTTGCCGCGGCAGCGGGCGTCATGGCGGCAATCAGCACCGCCCGACCGATTTTCGGCCGTGTTGACCTGCTGGCTGGTCTCAATGGCGCCATCGCCGGACTCGTCGCCATCACGGCCGGCCCGGACATGGTCGATCACTACTGGGCGATCATCATCGGTGCCGTGGGTGGAGTTGTCTGCACCGTCGGCATGAAGGTCATGGAGATACTGAAGCTCGACGACGTGGTCGGTGCGGTGCCGGCCCATCTCGTCGCCGGCGCGTGGGGCACCCTTGCCGTCTGCATCGCGGGCGGAGGCGATTTCGGGGTCCAGCTCCTCGGTGTACTTGCCATCGGCGTCTTCGTCTTTGCGGTATCGCTCGCCTTTTGGTTCCTGCTCCAGAAGACGGTTGGTGTCCGGGTTTCCGAGACCGTGGAGGAGATTGGCCAGGATTCCGCCGAGCTTGGCATCGAGGCCTATCCGGAGTTCGTGGTCATGCCCGATGCGGACGACATGGAGGAGTTGAGACGGTCCTGATGGAGACGGATTGCCCTGAAACCGGGGCGTGTCGTTGACGGGTCACTGGTGGCGCAGAAGCGCCATTGAGACGGCGGCGGCGATCCGCAGCCGGGAGGTGAGCGCTCTCGAGGTGGTGGAGAGTCACATCGCCCGCATCGACGAGGTCAACGCGCATGTGAATGCCGTCACCGTGCGCATGGATGACGAGGCGCGTGATGCTGCGCGCATCGCCGACGACGCCATGGCCGCCGGCACTTCTGTCGGACCGCTGCATGGAGTTCCCGTCACCATCAAGGAAAACGTCGACGTGGCCGGGCAGGCGACCACCAACGGCATTCCGGCGTTCACGGATCATGTGGCCCGCGCGGACTCTCCCGTCGTTGCCCATCTCAGGAAGGCAGGCGCCGTCATCATCGGTCGTACCAAC
>JAJEBJ010000122.1 GCA_022822575.1 Alphaproteobacteria bacterium
CATGCCGAGCGTCAACGAAATCCGCGCGCAGTTTCTGGACTATTTTTCCGGCAACGAGCACGAGGTCGTGGACTCGAGCCCGCTCGTGCCGCAGAACGACCCGACGTTGATGTTCACCAATGCCGGCATGGTGCAGTTCAAGAATGTCTTTACCGGGGCCGAGACACGGCCTTACCGCCGCGCCGCCACGTCGCAGAAGTGCGTGCGCGCGGGCGGCAAGCACAACGACCTCGACAACGTCGGCTACACCGCGCGCCACCACACCTTCTTCGAGATGCTGGGCAACTTCTCGTTCGGCGACTACTTCAAGGAGCACGCGATCGAACTTGCCTGGGACCTGGTGACCGGGGTCTTCGGGCTTCCTTCCGACCGCCTTCTCATCACGGTGCATTCCTCCGACGAGGAGGCCGCCTCCCTGTGGCGGCGTGTGGCGGGGCTTGGCGACGACAGGATCATCCGCATTCCGACATCGGACAACTTCTGGTCGATGGGCGATACCGGTCCCTGTGGTCCCTGTTCGGAGATCTTCATCGATCAGGGGCCCGAACTCGAGGGCGGGCCTCCGGGCAGTGCGGACGAGGATGGTGACCGCTTCCTCGAATTCTGGAATCTGGTGTTCATGCAGTACGAGCAGGTGAGCGCCGACGAGCGGGTCGACCTGCCGAAGCCCTCGGTCGATACCGGCATGGGTCTCGAGCGCATGGCGGCCATCCTGCAGGGCGTGAAGAGCAATTTCGACACCGATCTTTTCAACGCCCTTATCACCGCTTGCGAGGACTGCGTCGGCGTGGCCGCCGCAAGGCAAACGCGGCCCTCGTTCAATGTCATCGCCGATCACCTGCGGGCCTCGTCGTTTCTCATCGCCGATGGTGTCCTTCCCTCCAATGAGGGCCGCGGCTATGTGCTGCGCCGGATCATGCGCCGCGCCATGCGCCACGTGCACATCCTGGGCGGCCGGGATCCCGTCATGCATCGTCTGGTGCCCGTTCTGGTGGCCGAAATGGGTCAGGCATTTCCGGAACTTGTCCGAGCCCAGGCGCTGGTCTCCGAGACTCTGCGTCATGAGGAAGAGCGCTTCCGGACCATGCTGGAGAGAGGGACGCGGCTGCTTGCTGACGAGACTGCGAAACTCCCCGACGGCGTCCCGCTCCCGGGGAGCATCGCCTTCCGTCTCTATGACACCTTCGGTTTTCCCCTCGATCTCACCGAGGATGCCCTGCGCCGCGAGGGCCGCACGGTTGATCGCCTGGGTTTCGAGGACGCGATGGCCGAACAGCGGGCGAAAGCCCGCAAGGCCTGGGAAGGCACCGGCGACGCGGCGGACGGCCCCTTCTGGTATGCCCTCTTCGAACGGTGCGGCGCCACGGAGTTTCTCGGCTACACAACGGAGTCCGCCGAGGCAGAGGTTGTCGCTCTCGTTGCCGGCAACGCCGAGGTCCTGAGCGCCGGTTCTGGCGACGACGTCGGCATCGTGCTGAACCAGTCGCCTTTCTACGCCGAATCGGGAGGGCAGATCGGCGATCAGGGCCGATTGGTGGGCCCTGGGGTCAGCGCCACCATTTCGGATACCCAGAAACGCATTGGCGACATGCACCTCCACGTGGCGCACATCGATGAAGGACGCCTGTCGCCAGGCGATCATGTCACTCTTGCCATTGATGATGACCGGCGCAGCCGGTTGCGTGCGTCCCACTCGGCGACCCACCTGCTGCACGAGGCCCTGAGACGCCACCTCGGTGATCATGTCACCCAGAAGGGTTCGCTCGTCGCCCCCGACAGGCTGCGCTTCGACATCAGCCACCCGTCCGCGCTCGGCGAGGACTCGCTGAGGGCGGTCGAGGGCGAGGTCAACCGGAGGATCCGGATGAATGGAGAGGTCACCACCCGCCTGATGACTCCCGACGAGGCCACGCAAGCCGGCGCTCTCGCACTCTTCGGCGAACGCTACGGTGACGAGGTGAGGGTCGTCTCCATGGGTGGGGAGGGCTGGTCGACGGAACTGTGTGGCGGCACCCATGTCACGCGCACCGGTGACATCGGCCTCTTTCGTATCGTCTCCGAGAGTGCCGTGGCATCCGGAGTGCGCCGCATCGAGGCGCTCACGGGCAGGGCGGCGCTTGACCATCTCGGTGAGCAGGACCGGCGCCTGCGCCGCCTGGCGCACCAGTTGAGGACAACCCCGGCGGACGTCGAGGAACGTGTCCACCAGCTTGCCGCCGATCGCCGGGCACTGGAAAAGGAGGTCGCTTCCTTGCGCCAGAAGGTCGCGACCACCGGAGAGGCGGGATCAGCGCCTGCGGGAGTGCGCGAGATTGCCGGCGTGACCGTGGTCGGGCGCACCCTTGAAGGTGTGCCGGGCAGGGAACTCAAGAGCATGGTCGACGGGATCAAGCAGCAGATCGGCAGTGGTATCGTCATCCTGGTGGCGACTGACAACGGCAAGGCCGCCATCGTCACAGGTGTCACCGATGATCTGACAGAACGTTTCAATGCCATCGATCTGGTCAGGGCCGGCGTCGAGGTGCTGGGCGGAAAGGGTGGTGGCGGCCGGGCGGACATGGCGCAGGGCGGTGGTCCCGATGCCTCCATGGCGGCGGAGGCTCTCCGGAACATCGAAGAGGTCATCGCTGGCTGAGGGATGCAGCCCCGGATTGTCCGGCGCCGGACTGCGTTTCAGGGAATATCGTTGGCAAGACCGCGGGGGATTCGTTTCTCGTGGTCGTAGAACGGCAACGCCACGACCGTCGCTCCGGCGCGAGCCCCGTCAGGTGTATCGACGGTGACCTCGCGCCCCACCCAGTCTTCGGCCCGTCTGAAGCGCACGAAGGCGATGCCCGATTCCAGATAGGGAGACCAGGCGCCCGCCGTTACCACGCCGACCTGGCGATCCTCATGGTAGACATGCGATGCGGCGATGGGTGTGATGCCTGGTGCCACCATGCCGAAGAAGCGTGGCTCGCGGGGTGCTGATCGCAGTGCGGCCTTGCCGATGAAGTCGGCATCGCTGTCAAGGTCGACGAAACGGCCCAATCCGGCATCGAAGGGCGTCATCGAGGAGTCCATGTCGGTTCCGTTGTCCATGATGGCGGCCTCCATGCGCCTCACGCCCATGCTCTCCAGGCTGGCGAACACCATACCGTATGGAGCCCCCCTCTCGAGGATCAGGTTGAAGAGCTTCGGTCCGTCGAAGTCCGAAGACAGGGGATAGAGTTCGAATCCCAGTTCTCCTGTCCAGCCGGTGCGGGAAACGAGAAAAGGATGGCCGTCTATGGCCGTCTGGTGCACGGAGAAGTACGTGAAAGGGGCCTCCGGCATGGTGTCCAGAATGGCCGGCATGACATCGAGCGCTTTCGGTCCCTGTATCTGCAACACCCAGGAGTCGGGATCGGTGATGGCGACATCTAGGCCACCGACGTGGGCCTCGAGCCAGGGCAGGAACTCGCCATCGGCCAGGACGTACCAGAAACGGTCCTCGCCCAATTTCATCAGAACGCCGTCCATCAGGATTCCGCCCTGGTGGTTGCAGGCGATTGCGTAGGTGGCGCGGCCCTCGCGCAGCTTCGAGACGTCACGGCAGAACACCCTGGAGAAGAGGGTCAACGCGTCCGGACCGGCTATCTCGATGGGGTGTTCCGGTACATCGAAGAGGGCCACCCCCCTTCTCAGGTGCCAATAGTCGTCAACCGGATCATTCGTCGCGCCAAGAGCGTAGAACCGGCGACTGTAGATCCCCATGAGGATGTCGTCGGTGAGATAGGCAGGACTCCACGGAGACAGGGCAAACCGCTTTGTGCTGATCCTCACCGTGTCATGCGACATGGCATAGATGCTGGCACCATCCTTCATGATCGTCTCCGGCGGTGATATCGCAGGGCGGACCCTATACCCCTGGGCCCTGATCGTGTCCATCTGGAGATCGACCTTGCCGGGTTGGCCTGACGCCCTACAATCACGGTCATGTTCTCGTTCCAGAAACTCGCGGTCTTTGCCGTCATTCTCGCTGTCCTCTGGCTCGGCTTCCGCTTCGTGCGCAACCTCGAACGCCAGCAGAAGGAACGCGAGAGCGTGCGGCGCAGGAAACGAAAATGGTTCGGGCTGGGTCCGCGGACGGCCGGTGAGGTCGAGATGCAGTCCTGCCCGGCCTGCCGCAACTGGGTGGCCGCGAATGGCCACTGCGGCCGCAGCGACTGTCCCTGGCCGCTTGACCGCCGCACATCAGCTTCATAGGTTCCCCCACCACATTCCCCGGGGAGTTTGACGAGCAATGGGCACGACAGGCCGTGGTCTGCCGTTTCAGAACCTGATTCTCGAACTCCAGAACTACTGGGCAGGCAAGGGCTGCGTCCTCCTGCAGCCCTATGACATGGAGATGGGTGCCGGGACCTTTCACTGGGCTACGACACTCAGGAGTCTCGGACCGCAACCCTGGAAGGCGGCCTATGTCCAGCCGTCGAGGCGGCCTGCTGACGGGCGGTTCGGCGACAACCCCAATCGGCTCCAGCAGCACTATCAGTTCCAGGTGCTGATGAAACCTTCTCCGGCGGATTTCCAGGATGTCTACCTGGGCAGCCTGGAGGCGATCGGCATCGACTTTCTCGACCACGACATCCGCTTCGTGGAGGACGACTGGGAAAGCCCGACACTCGGCGCCTGGGGCCTTGGCTGGGAGGTCTGGTGTGATGGCATGGAGATCACCCAGTTCACCTACTTCCAGCAGGTTGGTGGCTTTGATTGCCGGCCGGTTCCAGGGGAACTCACCTATGGCCTCGAGCGTCTGGCGATGTACCTCCAGGGGGTCGATCACTTCCGTGACATCGACTGGAACGGCGATGGCGTCACGTACGGCGACGTTCACCTGAGAACCGAGAGGGAGCAGTCCCGCTACAATTTCGAGATGGCGGACGTGGCCATGCTGCACCGGCACTTTGACGATGCCGAGTCCTCCTGCATGCGTCTTGTCGAGGCCGGACTCGTCATTCCGGCCTACGACCAGTGCATCCACGCCAGCCACACCTTCAACATGCTCGATGCCCGGGGTGTCATCAGTGTCACCGAACGTGCCGCTTTCATCGGCCGTGTGCGCGATCTTGCGAGAGCCTGTGCAGCGGCATGGCTCGATCATCCGGAGCCTTCCTGAACCGTGGCCGAATTTCTTCTCGAAATCCTCTCCGAGGAGATTCCCGCGTCGATGCAGCGCCGCGCACTGGAGCGCTTCGGCGACCTCCTGGAGCAGCGTCTTGCCGACGAGGATCTCAAGGCCTCGTCGAGGCGTGCCCATGTGTCGCCGCGGCGCATGGCGGTTCATCTCGAAGGGTTGCCGGAGTGTCAGCCGTCATTCGAGACGGAACGCAAGGGTCCGAGGATCGGCGCCCCGACCCGGGCAGTCGAGGGCTTCGCCCGATCGGCCGGGGTCGGGACCGACAACCTCATCCGCCGGACAACGGCGAAGGGCGAGTTCTGGTTTGCGGTCTCCCGCAAGGGAGGGCAGGCCACTGCCGGGGTGCTGGCGCGCGTCGTCCCTGAGGCGATGGCTGCTCTTGCGTGGCCGAAGTCCATGCGCTGGGCCGACGGCGAAACGCGCTGGGTCCGACCCGTGGTCTCGATTCTCGCCCTCTTTGCCGGGGACGTCGTGCCCTTCCGCTTTGCTGGCTGCGAGTCGGGCGCCATGACCCGGGGACATCGATTCCTTCATCCCGAGCCCTTCGAGGTCCGCAGTTACGCCGACTACTGCGCCAGGCTGCGTGATGCCTGTGTCATCCCGGATCACGACGAGCGGCGTCGGCTGATCGAGGAAGGGACCCGGGCCGTGGCCGACAATCTCGGCCTCGTGACCGACGCACCGGCGGGTCTCGTTGACGAACTCGCCGGTCTCGTCGAGTGGCCGGTGGTCATGGCTGGCACCTTCGATGATGGATACATGGAGGTCCCGGACGATCTGTTGACCACGGAAATGGTTCACCACCAGCGGTACATGCCCTTGCGCACGCCTTCTGGCGAGCTGGCTCCGGGATTCCTGTTTGTCGCCAACATGCAGGGCCGCGATGGTGGCCGGTCGATCAGGACCGGTAACGAGAGGGTTCTGGCGGCCCGTCTGGCCGATGGCCGGCATTTTTGGGACCGCGACCTTCGGGTGAGTCTCGAGAGCCGGATCAGCAGCCTTTCCACCGTCGTGTTTCACGCCCGGCTGGGCACTCTTGAAGACCGGGCCCACCGCCTCGAGGCCCTGGCCCGATGGCTTGCCCCGGCGATTCCCGGGTGCGACCCCGATCAGGCAGGCCGGGCGGCATGGCTCGCCAAGGCGGATCTGGTCAGCGACACCGTGGGAGAGTTTCCGGAACTGCAGGGGATCATGGGAGGCCATCTCGCCCGTGCGGCCGGAGAGAACGCGGATATCGCGCTTGCCATCGCGGAACATTATCGGCCAGCCGGGCCCTCCGATCGCTGTCCTTCGGCACCGGTCAGCGTGGCCGTGGCCATGGCCGAAAGACTCGACACGCTCGCCGGTTTCTTCGGCATCGGTGAGAGACCATCAGGCTCGCGCGATCCCCTTGCCCTGCGCCGCGCTGCGCTCGGTACCGTGCGCCTCGTCCTCGAGAACGGCCTGCGCATCGATCTTCTGGAGGCTCTGAAGGCGGCGGGGAGGGGCTACGGACGCGATGTTTCCGGCGAGGTCCTTGAATTTGTGGCCGACCGCCTCAGGGTTCACCTGCGTGAGCGCCGGCTGGGACATCACCTGATAGATGCGGTGTTTTCCGGTACCCGGGACAGCGACCTCGTCCGCCTCGTGCGGCGAATCGAGGCTCTCGACTCGTTCCTTGCATCGCCGGACGGCGGCGACCTTCTCGAGGCCTATCGACGCGCTGCCAACATCCTGCGTATCGAGGAGGCGAAGGACGGTTGTACCTTCACCGGCGACATCAGCCGGAAACTGTTGGCGGAGGAGGCCGAGCGGGTGGTCGTGACGGCTCTTGAGACGGCGGATGCGGCCATGGCCGATACGCTGGCTGCCGAGGATTTTGCCGGCGCCATGGAAGCGCTCGCATCGCTGCGGCCACCCCTGGGTGACTTTTTCGATTCGGTGACCGTCAACGCCGACGACTCCTCCTTGCGGGAAAACCGTCTCAACCTGCTTGGGCACATCCGTGCATCCATGGACCGTGTCGCCGACTTTTCGAGGATCGGGGGCTGAATGACCGCATCCTGGGTCTACTCCTTTGGTCCTCGGGGCGCCGAAGGCGCTGCCTCGATGCGCACCCTGCTCGGTGGCAAGGGTGCCAATCTCGCGGAAATGTCTGCGCTCGGGCTTCCCGTGCCGCCCGGCTTCACGATTACCACCGAGGCCTGTGCGGCATTTCTCGCCGATGGTGCCCTCGACCTTTCCGGGGATGTCGCGCGGCAGGCGAGGGAGGCCCTTCAGCATATCGAGGAGCAGATGGGGCGGCACTTCGGCAGTGCCACCGATCCCTTGCTGGTGTCCGTGCGCTCGGGCGCGCCGGCCTCCATGCCCGGCATGATGGACACGGTTCTCAATCTCGGGCTCAACGACACCACCGTGGAGGGCCTCGCAAGGGCCAGTGGCAGTGAGCGCTTCGCCTGGGACAGCTACCGCCGGTTCATCCAGATGTACTGCGGAGTCGTTCTGGATCTCGATCATGGCGATTTTGAGGACATTCTGGATCAGATCAAGGATGAGGAGGGAATCAGCGAGGACTCGGGCCTCTCGGCCGCTTCCCTGAAGGAAGTCGTCGCGCGTTTCCGCCATCATGCGCAATCACGCCTTCACGAGCCGTTTCCCGTGGATCCCTTCGAGCAGCTTTGGGGCGCCGTGCGCGCCGTGTTCCGGTCATGGAACAACCGGAGGGCAATCGACTACCGGAGAATTCACGGAATCCCCGACACCCCTGGAACAGCTGTCAACGTTCAGGCGATGGTCTTCGGCAACATGGGTGAGGATTGTGCTACCGGCGTCGCCTTCACGCGCAATCCGGACACCGGCACGCGAACACCGTTTGGAGAGTATCTCGTCAATGCCCAGGGCGAGGATGTCGTGGCCGGCCTGCGAACACCCTGGCCAATCGCATCCGCAGGTGACGGTTCGTCACTCGAGGAGAGGATGCCGGCTGCCTGGGACGAACTGGTGGCTGTCATGGATCGTCTGGAACAGCACTTTCGCGACATGCAGGACATCGAGTTCACAATCGAGCGCAACCGTCTCTTCATGCTCCAGACACGTAATGCCAAGCGCAGTGTCCAGGCAGCGATGAAGGTGGCTGTCGACATGGCCACCGAAGGACTGATCACACGCCAGGAAGCGCTGATGAGGATCGATCCCCGCGATCTTGATCGTCTGCTTCACCCGGTTCCGGACCCTCGCGCTCCGCGCCGGGTGATCGCTCGCGGTCTGCCCGGTTCGCCCGGAGCGGCCTCGGGCATGGCGGTCTTCCACGCCGATGACGCCCAGACGCTCGGCGCCGAGGGCAGGGCCGTCATTCTGGTTCGCCCCGAGACCAGTCCGGAGGATATCCACGGCATGCACGCCGCCCGCGGCATCCTGACCCGCCATGGAGGTCAGACCTCCCATGCGGCCCTGGTGGCACGGGGGATGGGGCGTCCA
>JAJEBJ010000269.1 GCA_022822575.1 Alphaproteobacteria bacterium
CGTCGGGTCACACCAGCCAGTTCAGGGGTGCGTCCTTTGCCGGCCAGTCGATCACCATGGCAGCGATCGACCTGCTTGAAGAACCGGGCCAGATCGATGCCGCGAAGCGGGAGCAGGCCCGCAGGGCCGAGGGGTACGTCATCACCGAACCGCGCTGCGGCGGCTTCGAGGTGATGACGACGCGCCCCGAAACCTTCTGGGACGGCACCTGGTTGGGATGTGACCGGGTCGACCCGTGACCGTCATCGTGCCCCATGCCAGGAAGTTGCCGGTGATCGTGGTGACAGGGTTTCTTGGAAGCGGCAAGACCACACTGCTGCGGCATATGCTGCGCGCTCCGGAGTTTGCAGACACGGCGGTGATCATCAACGAATTCGGCGAGACCGGTCTCGACCACGTGCTTGTCGAGACGAGCGAAGACAACGTCCTCCTGCTCGAAAACGGCTGTCTGTGCTGTGGCCTGAGAAGCGATCTCGTCTCCACCCTCCTCGATCTCCTCTCGCGGCGCGAGAGGGGCGAGGTGCCGGCCTTCCGGCGGGTCGTCGTCGAAACCTCGGGCCTCGCCGATCCGGTGCCGCTGCTGCAGACCTTCATCTCCGATCCCCTGAGACTCTCCCTCTTTGAACCCGGGGGTGTGGTGACCTGCCTCGATGCCGTGAACGGTTCGGCCTCCATCGACCGCCACCGCAATGCCGGTCGTCAGCTGGCGCTCGCCGATACCATCGTCATCACCAAGGGTGATCTGGCGTCCTCCAGCGACGCCATGGACCAGGCGAGACGCCGCAACAGAAGTGCCCGGATTGTCGAGGCGCGGATGGGGAGGGCGGATCCCCGGAACGTTCTCGGTCAGCCAGTTGCCACGAACCTCCACGCCATGCCATGCGGGGACGGCCACGGGTCGATCGTCTCGGTGACGTGGAAGAACATCCGGCCGCTGACATGGCCTGAGGTGGAAAGTGCCGTCGGATCCCTGGTGGGGCGCCATGGCGACCGCCTGCTGCGGCTCAAGGGTCTGCTCGATGTCGAGGGCGCGGCCGGTCCGGTATCGATTGACGGCGTGCAGCACCTCTTTCACCGGCCGCGGGTACTGGAGGCATGGCCCGGGAACGTGACGTCACCGGTTCTCGTCGCCATAGCCGAGGAGACGACGCGCCAGGAACTCGAGACCTGGCTCAGGCAGGCTTGTAGCTCACCGGCTTGAAGCGGAGCCAGAAGCGGGTCAGCGGTCCCGGTTCCAGGCCCTCGTGGTCGAGACGGTCCTTGCGTTCGATGGCGGCACGCACCGCGTGGCCGCCGATCCAGCGGAAGGGCTCCCGGGGAAAGGCCCGTTCCGGCTGCCTCACCAGGGGCGAGCGGCTCCACGCGTCGTCCCTTTCCTGGACCAGCGAGGCGAGGATATGGCTTCCGACCCGTGACGGCACGATACCGGCGCCGGAGTATCCGCAACCGAAGACGATGTCGGGCGATGATCCGAGGTGCCCGAACATGGGAAGACCGTCACGGGACCTGTCGATGGGACCGCACCAGGTCCCCTCGATGTCGACGTCGGCAAGCGCCGGGTGATAGGCGGCCATGATGGCGCGCAGCTCCCTGGTGCTGCGACGCGTGCGCTTGAGGGAGGCATCGACCCGGTCTCCGAAGGGAAGGGCGCCGCCGGACTTGGTGACGACCATGCGTCCGTCCGCCGTCGGCCGGCAGGATTCGATGAAGGTGCGCGAATCGGTGAATCCCGGCGCACCGGCAACACCGAGGGAGTCGAGGAGGCCCGGCACGGGCACGGTCATCGCCGCATCGGTCATCATCACCATGAGAGCCGGCCTGATCTCCGGCAAGGAGAGCGACCACCCGTAGAGGGCCAGCACGACCTTGCGTGCGGTGAGAGTGCCGCGAGGGGTGACGACGCCGGGTGGGCTCGCGCGCCGCAGACGTGTCATCGCCGTCTTCTCGAGAACGCGAACCTCCAGGGAGAGGGCTTCGCGTCTCAGGGCACGGACCAGATGGCCGGGGTGGAGGGTGGCGCTCGCGGTGTCGACGACACCGGCAACGAGTGCGTCACTGCCCGTCAGCGATTGGATGTCGTCGCCTTCGAGAAGGCGGAAGCTGTGGATCTGCCGGGATTCCATCTGGTCCAGCATGTCGTCCCAGTGGCCTGACTGCTTCTGGCAGGTCGCCGCCCAGACCGTCGGCGAGGAACTCATGGCAATGTCGTTGCCGGGCTTGCTGGCGAGGGCGCGGATATCGTCGATGGCATCGATGGAAGCCTTGCCGACATGGAGGGCGGCATCAGTTCCGCCGGCACGTTCAAGTGCCGGAACCTGAAACCACATGGGCAGGGCAAAACCGGCATTGGCGCCACTCCCTCCGGCGCCGCACACGTCGCGTTCGATGACGGCGACATCAAGCGAGGGATCGCGCCGTTTGAGCTCGATGGCGGTCCAGAGGCCGGTGTAGCCGCCGCCGACGATGGCGACGTCGACCGCAAGGTCACCCTCGAGCGGCGTGATGGCGGCAGCGGTTTCCGCCGCCATCGCCTGCGTCAGCCAGACACTTCTCATGTCACCTCCGGCGCCGCGCCGGTTCCACGGCGAGGGGTGCGGCCGCCGAAGTCGTTGACGGCGGCGGGTGGTCTTCCAGGTGCTGGCGGATCGTGGCGAGTTCCTTCCTCTCGCCGAAGCCCCGGTCGATGATGAGACGTTCCGCAGCGGCAAGCCAGCGCTCGTAGTAGTCGTGGCCATCCGCCGCGCCGTGATTCGCGATCTCGTCGATCAGCAGTTCCTGGAAGGCGCGCCATTCATAGTGGCCGGCGCCGTGCATCGCATTGACCATGGCGAAGATGCGCGCCTGCCACGGTTCGTCGAACGTGCGCCCGTCCCCCGGCCCTGCCGGCCCCCTCCGATCACCTGCCACCAGACACTCTCCCCCGACAAGGCCGCCAGCCTAGCGTAAACCGCTGCCCGCATCATCGCCGCAAGGGATATGGCAGCCGCCTCGGCTCACATCCTGTCGGCCGCCATTGTCCCGGGAGTCCGTCCGGCCTACCCTCAACGCCTCAAGAAGGCGGTACGGCGCACAACCATGGACGACACTCTCTCGATCCCCTCACCCGACGGTCCGATCCCGGCCTTCCTCGCCCTGCCCGAAGGGGATGGGCCGGCCCCCGCCGTGATCATGCTCATGGATGCACCGGGGATCCGCGAGGAACTTCATCGATTCGCCAGGCGCGTCGCATCCGCCGGCTTTGTCTGCGTGCTTCCCGACATGTACCACAGACTCGGCACCCTGCGCTTCGATCTCTCCCGCCGCGATGACCGGATGACGGCAGTCTTCGGCGCGGCCATGGCAAGTCTCGATCACGAGAGGGTGGCAGATGACTGCCGCGCCATTCTGGATTGTCTCGATGGCGACGACCGCGTGGCGGCGGGACCGAGGGGGCTCGTCGGGTACTGCATGAGCGGACAGTACGTGCTCGCCGCGGCGTGCCGGTTCCCGGAACGGGTCGCGGCGGTCGCGGCATTTCACGGGGTGCGCATGGTGACGGACGAGCCCGATTCACCCCATCTTGGAGCGGAGGCGATCCGCGCCGAGATGTTTCTGGGATTCGCCTCCGACGACCCCCTGGTTCCCGACAATGTCATTCCCACGTTGCGTGACACCTTCACCAGGCACGCCATTGCCCACCGCATCGAGACCTATCCCGGAACGCGCCACGGCTATTCCTTCCCCGAACGCGACGCCTATGTCGAGGAGGCGGCCGAAGCGTGCTGGGAGGGAATGCTCGATCTCTTTTCACGGACGATTTAGGGATGATGCCATGACAGAGACGGATGACACGGCCTATCTGAAGGCTCTCCTCTACCACTACGAGGCGGAAATCATGGGAGAGGCGTACTTCTTCGCTATGGCCGACTGTTTCGACGATGCGGCCGAACGCGAGAAACTCACCCTTCTCGCTGCAGTCGAACGCCACGCGGCTGACACGGTGCGTCCCCTGATCGACAAGTACGGTCTCGTGCCCCGGGAAGAAACCATGCTCAAGACCATCGGCGAGGAATTCACCGAGCCTCACCGGCATTTCAGCTGGCGCCAGTTGATGACGCAGATCAGGGATGAATACCCCGCCTATCTCGACAACTTCCATGCGCTGGAAGAGATGGCGCCCGCGGATGATCTCACCAGGCTGCAGAGGTTGACCCTTCACGAAAACGTCCTCATCGACTTTGCCCAGAGGGAGATGGCCAACGATCCTGACAGCGTGATGCCGCTTCGACGCTACGTGGCGTGACTCGATCTGCGACGTGCGGATCGGCCCGGACATCATGGATTGACCTTTCACGTCGGCCTCGACGTCGCGACGTCGGTCGGAGCGGCCATTGCGCAACGTGGTCCCTTCCCACACGTTCGGTTCGGAGGGTCCCTTCGAAGACGATGAGTTCTCGTGCGGGAGGCATGCACGGTGGCTGCAGCGGGGTGAATGCCGGAAGGGCCGTCGCCTTGCGACATACCGGTCGCCGGCAGACGGCCCCCCGAATCGTGGCTCCGCGAGCAGGACTCGAACCTGCGACCCAGTGGTTAACAGCCACTTGCTCTACCAACTGAGCTATCGCGGATCAGGTGTCACCCGATGTTTATGCGAAGTGCCGGCAAGGGTCAATGATGACCTCAACCGCATTGCGGCCCCATTGCAACACCCGTAGGGTCGACGACGGTCTCGTCCGGGAGTGTGTCACGATGAATGGTGCCGATCTCATTGCCCGCATCCTTGCCAGGGAAGGTGTCGACATTCTTCCCGCCTTTCCGCACAGCGATCTCATCGATTCCGCGGCCAAGGTGGGCATCCGTCCCGTCATCGTGCGCCAGGAGCGCCAGGCCCTTCACATCGCGGACGGCTATGCCCGCGTGACGGGAGGCCGCAGGATCGCCTGCACCACCGTGCAGTACGGGCCCGGGTCGGAGAATGCCTTCGGCGCCGTGGCCCAGTGCCATGCCGACAACGTGCCGATACTCCACATTCCCTTCGGCTACGACCGCATGAGACAGCCGCTCGATTCCCACTTCCAGGCCAGCCAGAGCATGCAGCACGTCTCCAAGAGGTGCGCCATGGTGCCGGACGTGGAGCGCATTCCGCAGATGATGCAGAATGCCTTTGCCATGCTGCGCAATGGCCGTCCCGGGCCGGTGGTGCTCGAGGTGCCCAAGGATGTGGCCAACAGCCCTGCCAACCCCGGCCTCGAGGACAGCTACCGCCCCCAGAAGGCCTCGCGACCGGTCGCTGCCGATGCAGAGATCCGCGAAGTCCTTGCCTGTCTGCGAAAGGCTTCGTCGCCTGTCATCGTGGCGGGTCAGGGCATTCTCTATTCGGGGGCATCAGAGGCGTTGACAGAGTTCGCCAACAGCACGGGCATTCCGGTTCTGACGACCCTGAACGGAAAGAGCGCCTTTCCTGAGAACCACCCGCTCTCCCTGGGATGCGCCGGCCGCACGAGGCGCGGCGAGGCAGCGCATTTTCTTAGAGGCTGCGACCTCGTCCTCGGTCTCGGCACGAGCTTCACCCGGTCGGAGTACATCACGCCGTTTCCGACCAGGGATCGCTGCTTCATCCAGCTGACGAACTGGGAAGGCGATGTGTCCAAGGACTACCCGGTCGACATCGGAATCATCGGCGACGCCCGCGCGACCCTGGAGCGGATGGTGGAGATTCTGGGCAAAGATCCCGGCGCGCGTCGCGATGCGGTTGCCGACGAAGTGGCCAGCCGCCGCAAGGCCTTCATGGATCTCTGGGAGCCTCAGCTGCAATCCTCCGAGGTCCCCATCAGTCCCTACCGCATCATCAGCGATCTCATGAGGACCGTCGATCGAGAAACCACCATCGTCACCCATGACGCCGGTTCGCCGCGCGACCAGATGACGGCCTTCTACGAGACGCTCGTGCCCCACGGGTACATCGGCTGGGGCAAGACGACACAGCTCGGTCTCGGTCTCGGTCTTGTCCAGGGTGCGCGGCTGGCGCGCCCCCATCATCACTGCATCAACATCATGGGCGATGCGGCAATCGGCATGGTGGGGATGGATCTCGAGACGTCCGTGCGCAACCGCCTCGCCACGATCACGATCGTCCTGAAGAACGCGGTCATGGGTGGCTATGTCAATCATCATCCGGTCGCGGCCCGCGATTATCGCATTCATGAACTCGGTGGGGATTATGCTGGCGTGGCGGCGGCTCTCGGTGCCCACGCCGAACGGGTGAGTGCCCCGGCGGACTTCGTGCCGGCTCTCGAGCGGGCGCTCGCATTGACCGACCGGCCGGCGCTGATCGAGGTCATCACATCCGAAGAGAAGAACTTTGCGGACGATCCCGTGGAAGGGTGATGCCGGCATTCGATTACATCATCGCCGGCGGCGGAACGGCAGGCTCGGTGCTCGCGGCACGCCTGACGGAAGATCCGGCGGTCCGCGTTCTCGTGCTTGAGGCCGGCACCGGCCACAGGTCCCTGATGCACCGCATCCCGGCCGGTGTCCTGTCGCTCTATCAGTCCGGCCGTTACCACTGGGACTACAGGTCCGAACCGGAAGCGCTGGCCGCCGGCAGATCCTATGCCTACAAGATGGGCAAGGGTCTTGGCGGATCCTCCTCGATCAATGCCTTGCTGTGGGTGAGGGGAGCGCCTGGTGTCTTTGACAGCTGGGCCGCGGATGGGGCGGCTGGCTGGTCATGGAGGGAGGTCGAGCCTCTTTTCCGGCGCATGGAGAGCTTCGACGATGACGCGGACCCCCACATGGGGCGATCGGGGCCCATCGCCGTCGCCCGAGGCAACCCCCAATCCTCGATGTTCAACGAGGCCTTTCTCGAGGCCGGGGTCGAGGCCGGCCTTGCCTTCAACGGCAACTACAACGGACCGGATCAGGAAGGGATCACCGTCCTGCACCGCAACACGCGCGGCGGTGAGAGGAGCGATGTGTGGACCGAGTACCTCAAGCCCTGCCTCGGCCGTCCCAATCTCGTCATCCGCTGCGACACTCCCGTCGATCGCCTCGTCGTCGAAGCGGGACGGGTCACCGGTGTCATGATCAGGGCCGGCGGGCGCCACGAGACCATTCACGCGACCAGGGAAATCCTGCTTTGCGCCGGCGCCATCGGTTCACCGCAACTCCTCATGCTGTCGGGCATCGGTGATCCCGACGCACTGGCACCGCACGGCATCGAGGTGCGCCACGAACTCCCGGGCGTCGGCGCCAATCTCCACACCCACCCGACCATCCGCTGCGGCTACACCGCCAAGAAGGCGGAGAAGCTGGCGTCCT
>JAJEBJ010000187.1 GCA_022822575.1 Alphaproteobacteria bacterium
GCCCCAGGCACGCGTGTTGTCGCGGGCGACACGCAGTGCTGCGAGACAGGTGATTGGGAACTGGCCGGACTATGGTCCCACTCCGCTTGTGGATCTCCCCGGACTCGCCTCGGGTCTCGACATTGGCGGTCTCAGGATCAAGTACGAAGGCAACCGTTTCGGGCTTGGGAGTTTCAAGGCTTTGGGTGGCGCCTATGGTGTGCTGCGGGTGCTCAGCAGGGAAACCGGTCGCGCCATGGATGACATCATGGCCGGACGCGCCAGGGACGCCGTTGCCGGTGTCACCGTGTGCTGCGCCACGGACGGCAATCACGGACGGGCTGTGGCGTGGGGAGCGGGATTGGCGGGCGCCCGTTGCGTCATCTACCTCCATGACCATGTCAGCCAGGGGCGTGAGGACGCAATCGCTGCCTACGGCGCCGACATCATGCGCGTGAAGGGAACCTACGACGACTCGGTTCTGAAGGCTGCAGAGGATGCCGGGAGCCGTGGCTGGATTGTCCTCTCGGATACGTCGTGGCCCGGTTACGAGGACATTCCCTCCTGGGTGATGCAGGGCTACACGGTGCTCACGGACGAGGCGATGGAACAGATGGCCGGACGCCGGCCAAGCCACGTCTTCATCCAGGCGGGCGTCGGTGGACTGGCGGCGGCGGTGGCCGGCCCGATGTGGGAGGAGTGGGGGGGTGCGCGGCCGCTGACGGTGGTTGTCGAACCCCACGAAGCCGATTGTGTCTATCAGAGTGCCGTTCACGGCCGCCCGACCGAGGGAACGGGGTCTCTTGACACCGTCATGGCCTGTCTTTCTGCGGGGACGATGTCACCGCTCGCCTGGAACATCCTGGAGTGCGGGGCCGACGCCTTCATCACCATTGCCGACCGGTATTCCCCGCAAGCGATGGTGATGCTTGCGAATGACGCCGACGTGCCGCTGGTTGCAGGCGAGTCGGGCGCTGCCGGTCTGGCAGGTCTGCTGGCCGCACTGCAGGAGAGCGATGTGTCACAGGCGCTGGGACTTGATCGTGCAAGCGATGTTCTTCTGGTCGCCAGTGAGGGAGCGACGGACCCGGAGATCTACACGAGGATCGTCGGACGGCGGCCGGAGGACGTGTCGGGTGGTTGACCGCAAGACCCTTTCCTGTCTGGCGATGGCCCTGGCACTCCTCGTCGCGATTCCGGCTATGGCGGATGATTCCGCACGTATCACGGAGGTACAGCAGGCTCTTCAGGTTATGGGCTACGATCCCGGACCCGTCGACGGCGCCATGGGCGAGAACACCCGACGCGCCGTGAAAGCGTTTCAGGGAGAGTTCGGCCTTGCTGTTGACGGCAGCATCGATGATGCGCTGCTCGAAAGGCTTCGCGCCGAATCTGCTCTTGACACGGCGTCGCCGGAGAGGCGGTTGGCCCGCAAGGGGTTGCTGCGCAGCTATACGAGAGCGGTGCAGGATGGCCTCCATGATCTGGGTTTCGATCCTGGTCCCGTCGACGGGATTGTCGGCCCCTTGACCAGGAAGGCTGTGCGCGCCTTCCAGGCGGTGGCGAACGTGGGTGTGACGGGGATGATCTCACCGGAACTCCTCCAGTCCATCAACAATGCGAGAGGCCTGTGACTCGCCCGTTCTATCCGGGCCTCTCTTCGGCCGGCCGGGATGACCGGCTCCATGCTCCGGCGGCGGATCGCAACTGCGAACCCATCCTCGATGTTCTCCAACGCTACTGCGCCAGCGGCACGCAGGTGCTGGAAGTCGCCAGCGGCCCGGGTCAGCACGTCGCCCGCTTCGCCGCTTCCCTGCCGGACGTCCACTGGCAACCCAGCGACCCGGACGAGCGCATGCGGGCAAGCGAGGCTGCCTGGACGGCATCACTGCCCAATGTCGCAACGCCACTTGCCCTCGATGTCCTTGACGAGGCGTGGTGGGACCGGCCTGACGGGGAGTTCGGGGTTGTTCTGTGCATCAACATGCTCCACTGCACGGAACGCAGCACGGTGGAAGGGCTCGCTGCCGGTGCCGGCCGCCTGCTCCCTCCCGGCGGCCATCTCCTCATTTACGGACCCTTCACGTTCAACGGCGAGTTTGGTGCCAGGAGCAACAGGAGTTTCGATGCCATGCTGCGCCAGCAGCATCCAGGGTGGGGGCTGCGCGATGTCAACGACATCGCAGCCACGGCACACGGTCACGGTCTCGAGTTCGAACACGCCGCAACGATGCCGTCGAACAATCACATGCTGGTCTTTTCCCGCTGCTGACCCGACGGCCAGGACAAGCCGGCATGAGGCCTGATGACAGGCCCGGGTATGAGGTTATGATGGCTCTGCGGGGCTGAGGTCGGGTCGGAGAACATGGCAGAACTTGGACGTTTCTTTCCTGATGTGGAGTACCAGGAGCGGTGGCAGGCCGTCGATCGCGAGATGGCCCGGCGTGGTCTGGAGACAGCGGTGGTCTTCGGACGTTCGGGCGGGACCAATGACCGTTGCGGAGATGTTCTCTGGCTCACCAATTTCTTCTCGACAGCGTCAGGCCAGGGCTATGACTCCCCGCTGTTCGAGGGGCGGTCGTTCAATGCGGTGTTGCTTCGCCGCGGCGAGGAACCGGAACTCCACGCAGATGAACCGGGACTGCGACGAGAACTCATTGCAACGCCGAGGGTCCTGTCGTCCAACACACCCTTTCGCAGTGTCGCCGACGCCCTTGTCGAAAGCGGCGTAACGGGTCCGGTGGGCCTGGTCGGCAGCGATGTCGTCCCCTTGCGCTATTGGAATGTCATGCGCCAGTGTGCGCCGTCCATCGACTGGATCATCGAGGACGATCTCGTACTCAGCCGCAGGCGCATCAAGTCCTCCCTCGAACAGGACGCGATGCGTATTGCCGGGGCAACGGCGAGCCGGGCGCTGACCCGGTTCATCGAGGGTCTGATCATGGGGCGGCCGGAGGCAGAGGCGGCATCGGAGGCAGCGCACGAGGTGGTGCGCTCGGGCGGCACCATCCACATGCTGCCCTGCTGCCACGGCGATCTCATCAACCAGTTCGTCGCCAATCCGATCGCTGCCTATACCTTCGAGGCGCCCCGGGAGGGAGACCTGGTGCGGGCCTGGGTCTATGGCCCGATGTTCGAGGGGTATTACCAGGATCCGGGGCGCACAACGGTCTGCGGCAGGAAGCCGCGGTCGTCGGAGCAGAAGGACATGGTGGAGACCGGCGCCAGGATCGTCGAGGCGGTGATGGAGCAGATTCGCCCGGGCGCCCGGGTGAAGGAGGTGGCCCGCCACGGTCTGCAGCTGTCACGGCAGTACGGAGCGGAATCCAACCAGATGGCGGAGAAGTGGCCGCACTTCGGACATGGTCTGGGCCTCTTCTTCGAGAAGCCCTACATCGGTGTCGACATGTGTGACGATGACGACATCTTCGAGGAGGGAATGGCGATCGGCGTCGAGGCCTTCTTCGGCCTTCCGGGCCTCGGAAGCGCGGGTTTCGAGCAGAACATGCTTGTCACCGGGACAGGCGTCGAGATCCTCTCGACACTGCCCATGATCTGGTGGGACTGATCCGCCCGCGTCACGGTTCCTCACCGACATCGCGCCGCACCAGATCCTGGAACGCCGCGGTATGGCACTCCATGACGGGGGAGAGAACCCCTTCTTCGAAGGAACGTGCCTCCAGATTGCGCTGGACCGATTCGCAGATGGCCAGGTCCTCTTCGACGATGGTCCTGGCCCAGGCGAAGTTGTCGGCAATGTCGTCTTCGCTCATGGCGGGGTCATACCATGCCCAGCTGACGGAACGCAGGCCGGAAGGGCCTGTCGGTTCGATCTTCTCGGCCTTGAATCCGGTGGCGCCCAGGACGCCCTGGAAACCGGGGTAACGCCAGAACCAGATGCCGTCGCCGCCCCGCAGGCTGGCGCCATCGCCTCGATAGGTGACGTGAAAGACGACGAGGCGGTGATCATCGTAACTGCGGATGGTGACCGCCCGGGCGTCGAGTGATTGCGCGAGGCGTTCGTGAATGAAGGAAAGGTGGTAGCCCTCCAGGGTGTTGTCGCAGTAGGTCTTCCAGTTGGCGTGGCCCTCTACCGTGAAGTCTCCCCGATAGGTGAAGGCGGTCGTTTCCGGCCATGGTTCCGCGAGGGAGGGAAGGGAGCCCAGCCAGGAGTGGAGCGATGGCGTGGCCGGGTCGATGGCGACGAAAAGACATCCCCGCCAGGTGGCCACGCGGACCGGCCGCAGAGCCATGGTGTCCTTGTCCAGATCCTCACCGAATCGCGGAGCCAGAGCGAGAGTGCCATCGAGCTCATAGGTCCAGCCGTGGTAGGGACAGACAAGCCGTGCCGGACATGAGCCGACGCCGTCGGGCAGCAGGGCGGCAGCGCGGTGGCGGCAATGGTTGTGGAAGGCGCGAAGGTTCCCGGCGCGATCTTTCAGCACGACAACGGGCCATCCGTTCACCGTGCGTGCCGCCCAGGTTCCCGGCCGCGCCACCTCGTGCTCGGGCCCGAAGAGGGCCCAGTTGCGGGCAAAGATGGTGTCACGTTCGCGGCGCGCCATCGTCGCCGACGTGTACCAGGAGGCGGGAAGCGTTGGCTGCGCCATGGTGTTCAGGCTCCGGAGCGGGTGGTGCCGGCATCCCGGCAGGCAGCGCCGAAGGCGGTGAACAGCGCGTGATCGCTGGCCCGCTCCCGAAACCGCCACTCGGGGTGCCACTGCACGCCAAGCTGCATGACCGGAGCGTGCCGGACGCTCACCGCCTCGATCAGTCCATCCGGGGCCGTCGCCTCGACATCGAGACCTGGTGCCAGACGAGCGATGCCCTGACCGTGCACCGAATTGACGCGATAGCATCCGAGCCCGGTGATGGCGCGCAGAGCGCCGCCATCGACGACATCGATGTCGTGCAGCGGCAGGTATTGTTCGTCGCGAGGCTTCGACTTGCCGACCCGGTGCGCCATCAGTCCGTCGACCTCTTCGAGAACCATGTGGAGAGTGCCGCCGAGCGCCACGTTGAGTTCCTGGATACCGCGGCAGACAGCCAGCA
>JAJEBJ010000459.1 GCA_022822575.1 Alphaproteobacteria bacterium
CTCCAGATCACCGAGTTCCAGCTTCGGCATGCCGCAGCAACCGGGGTGGACCACCCTGGTCTCGATGCCGTTGTGGGCCAGGATGCGCCGGAATGCGTCACCGATCCCGGCATCGTTCCAGTTCGAAAAGCAGGTGGCATAGATCACCGCCTTGCGGGGATACGCCGGGGCCTCGCGGTTGACGTCGAGGGACTCCCGGGCGGCAACGGAAACCAGGCTCCGCGCATTGAATCGGGGGAGTTCGGCGTCGGCATGGATCCCGCAAGCGGACTGCATCAGGGGGCGGGTCAGGCGGTTCTTCCTGGCAAGGGCCCAGTTGGCCAGGGGTGAGAAAGTCGTTCCCAACCGGCCGTTGGTGTCGGTATCGGCGATCCGTCGGTCCATGAAGCTGCTTTCGCCACGGCGAAACTCGGCCGCCCTGACGCGGAGCATGAGATGGGGAAAATCGAGATCGAATTCGTGAGGCGGCACGTAGGGACACTTGGTCATGAAGCACATGTCGCAGAACGTGCAGGCATCCGTGACAGACGGGAAACCCGCGCTGTCAACGGAATCGAGCTCACCGGTTGGCGAGTCGTCGATGAGATCAAAAAGACGCGGGAAGGCATCGCACAGGTTGAAACATCTCCGGCACCCGTGACAGATGTCGAAGACGCGCCGCAATTCGGCATCGATTTGCCCGGCATCGACGAAATCGGGATGGCGCCAATCGATGACGTGGCGCGTCGGAGCGTCGAGACTGCCTTCTCGCATGGTCACGATCCGGGCCGGAAGGGTTCGCCTGTGGCGCGTGGAAGCGGACAGGGGCGCTGCCGCAGGTACGCCCCCCTGCCCGGTCGCGGCTCAGTCGTCGAGCGTGTCGAGCGCCTTCTGGAAACGTCCGGCGTGACTCTTCTCGGCCTTGGCGAGGGTCTCGAACCAGTCCGCAATCTCGTCAAATCCCTCGTCGCGGGCTGTCCTGGCCATGCCGGGATACATGTCCGTGTACTCGTGGGTTTCTCCGGCAATCGCCGCCTTGAGATTCCGGTCAGTGGACCCGATTGGCTCGCCGGTTGCCGGGTCACCTGTTTCCTCGAGGAACTCGAGGTGGCCATGGGCGTGTCCGGTCTCGCCTTCGGCCGTTGAGCGGAACACGGCGGCCACGTCATTGTAGCCCTCGATATCTGCCTTCTGGGCAAAGTAGAGATAGCGGCGATTCGCCTGGCTCTCGCCGGCAAAGGCATCTTTCAGGTTCTGTTCAGTCCTGGTGCCACCAAGTGACATGGTTCTCTCCTCAAGGATTATCTGGCCCTGCGGGCCAGTCCGGTGTTGGTCATTGGAGAACGGTTCATCCGTTCCAGGCACCAGTTATCTGGAATCATTCCAATCAGTCAAGAACAAAGTCACCGTGGCGTCACGCGTACCACCACGGCGACCTGGTCGATGGTGGTGCCCTCCGGCGGTGCCGTCAGCACGTCGACACTGACATGGTCCTGCGGAATGTCGGTGAGCTCCAGACTTCTGGTATTGAAAAAATGATGGTGGACGGTCGTGTTGGTATCGAACCATGTCCTGACTGAATCGACGTTGATCCGACGGAGCAGGCCGGCGCGCGTGAAGTTGTGCAAGGTGTTGTAGACGGTTGCGAGAGACACCCTGATACCTTGGCTCGCGGCTTCCCGCTTCAGCATCTCCGCCGTCACATGGCGGTCATTGCCCGTGAAGAGGAGACCGGCAAGCTGGCGCCTCTGTCGCGTCAGCCGCAACCCCCTGGCGGTGAGCAGGTCATCAAGGTGATCATTGGTACGACGCATGACGCCCCACATTAGCGCCGGTTGCCACGAAACGCCATGCTGGAGCGCCACTCGTGTGGCAGGCAGGCCGCGGGCGCGCGCATCCGGCAGGGCCTGCGGCCCTTTGATGGGCGAACCCTGATCAACGCGTGTTCATGACGTGCTGCGAAGCGGGTCCGCAACCTGCAAAGGGAGTCGGCGGTGACGGCGCATTCGTGACCGGGAGCCTGAATCAGCCGACAAACCTGCAACATGTCCATGCCCAGGAAGGCTTCGATACGCTCCACGACACATCACCCTGCTCGCCGAACTGTCCTTGACTCAGGGACGCCAGCTCAGCGCGGTCTGTTCCGCCGTGCGCCTGCCGCAGCAGGACACATTGCCCTACTTCGCAGTCTTCTTCCTGTCGAGCGCCAGCAGGAGCGGCGGGAACAGGAGGAAGTCCGCCACGAGTGCAATGACGACCGTCATTCCCACCAGCAACCCGAGCGTCTGATTGGTCGACAGTCCCGATACTCCGAAGACGAAAAATGCAACTGCGAAAATCAGGGTTGTACTGAGCAACGGTCTTCCAACCACCTTGAAAGTCGGCGTGATGGCCTCGGCAGGTGACTTGCCCTCCCCACGTGACTGCAGGTACTTGGAAAGAAGATGGATGGTATCGTCAACAACGATGGCAAACGCTATGGCGGTGACGATCGATGCCGCTATGCTGACGGTCCCCACGGCGTATCCCCAGACTCCCATCGCCATGATTGCCGGAAGGAAGTTGGGCACCAGACTCAGCAATCCGAAACGAAGGCTCTTGAATGCGAAAATCAGGAGCAATGAGACAATCGACATCGCGATGAAGGTCCCAATCAACATGTTCACAATGTTCCGCATCACGGAATAGGCGCCGACTATGGCGACGCCGGTTGTTCCGGTCTGCATTTCCGGTGCGTTCTCCTGCAGCCAGGCGAGGGCGCGACTGTCCAGTTCAATTTGATCCCTGACCGACATTCCCTCCACCACGACGGTCATGCGGGATGCCGAGCGTTCAAAGTTGATGAGATTGTTCAGATCACGGCCGACCGGCAGGGAGAACTCGTACAGGAGCAGATACTGTGCCGCCAGGTCAGCGTTCTCCGGCATGACATAGGCGTCGTCCGCGTCGTTGTGCAGATTCTGATTGAGTCGCTTCATGATATCGGCAATCGACGTCACGTGAGACACTTCCGGCTGCTCGCGAAGCCATTGAGCAAAGGAATCCACCTGCTGCAGGTACTCTATGTCCGTAACACCCCCCTCATGCCCGGCACTCAGTGAATACTCGAACGAGTCCAATCCGGAAAACTCTTCGTTTATGAAGTCTCCGGACCGACGCAACTCGTAGCTTTCGTCAAGCAGCTTTGCATTGTTGTTATCATTCAAATCGATTCTCGAGACGCCAATTGCACTCACCACGGTCAGCAGGACGAACGCCCAGAGCAACAGCTTGCCGTTGGAAACAACGAAGCTTCCCAAACGATCGGAAAAATCCAATCCGTTCCTCTTCCTGGTCGGTGCACGCATGGGCATCAGCACCAACAATGCAGGCAGGAGCGTGACCGAGTAGACAAATGCAATCAGGGCGCCAAACGCAACGATGTTGCCCATGACCCGAAACGGCGGCATTTCCGAGAAATTCAGACTCAGAAAACCGATCATGGTCGTGAGTGAGGTGAGGAATATCGGTCGAACGTTGATGTGCAGCGAATGAACGACGGCGGCCTTGCGTTCCATTCCACGAAGCATGCCATCCGTCATTCCCTGGATCAGGTGGACGGAGTGCGCCGCGGTAATGGCCATGAGAACGAACAGCGTGGCACCGCTCTCAGCATAGAACCTGATGCCGGCCCAGCCGGCAAATCCGAAGCTCGACGCCATCACCGCGATCAACATCGCAAAAATACCACAAACACCCCAAACCGAACGCAGCAGCACAACGGCTACCAGCGCCATCATCGCAAATGCGATCGGCGCCAGAATGGACATGTCCTCAGTCAGTGCATCGCGAACTGCCCGATTCAGCAACAGTTCGCCATAGATGTGATACTCGATGTCAGGGTTGGCCAGACGCTGCTCGTTGACGAGACCGTTGAGGGCGTCGACAATTTCGATTCTCTTCAGATCCCGGTCCTCATCGGGCAGTGCGAAGCTCACGATCAGCCCGGCCAGATGACCGTCGCGCGAAACAAAACGACCCGCCGTCTCCTGGGAGGTGAGCGCAATGTCTCGAATGCGGTCGATGTTGGACCCTTCCTGCAAGGCCGCATCGTCAACCAGATTTTCGACAATCAGGCTGTCCTCGGTTCCCTCGGTATGCAGGTAATTGGTGATCGAATCGACACGGACGGAGTACGGTGTTCGCCACAGGGCCTCCGTCAGCTGATCAATCGCAACGAGGGCTTCGCGTGTGAAAATGCTGTCACCTGGCGGAGCAACGATGACGAGAACGCTGCTTGACACTGCGTAGGTGTCTTCGAAAGCATCCAATTTGACCAAATGAGGATCGTTCTCATTGAAGTGATTTCGGATGCCCACCTTGACGGTAATCAGCTGCTGCACTCCCGCAGCGATAACCGCGGCGAGCAGGATTGTAACGGCTATGGTCCACAAGTACCGGCCCACTACCAGATCGAAAAAACTGAACTTGGACTTGGAATTCATAATTCTGGGCACTTTCCCCTGTATGGTTTCATGTCCATGGATGCCACTCCTCAAGCCATGGTATGGTGACGCCTTGCCGGAGTAAACCGGCGGCCCCGGGAGAGCAGGAGCGGTGTTCCAAATTCACGATGTCTCGTCAGTTTCCTTCATTCCTTGCACCGTATCTCGAGATGCGCTTGACGGTGCAGTCGCAGACTGCCGGAACAGGTTCCCGGCTTGCGTGATGAACTGCTCCTTGACGAGGAGCGGGAAGTAGCGCTCGGTCTGGCGGTACCAGGAGATCCCGGCAGGGCGTGCCATCGCACCAAGGCAGGGGCCTCGTCAAGTGCACAGGCTGTCCATCAGTCTCCCGGGCTACGAAGGTGTCCAGGAACCTGAGGAACTCCCGGCTGCGGCAACGCCGGAGGCTCGCCGTGACGGCCTTGCCGGCGGCGACGTGATGACAGGTTCGCCGTTTCGCGTCCGCGTGACCCGGGAACATCTCCCGCCGCAGGGGACGCTCGATGGGTTGGCCTATGTCGAGCGGTTTCATCTCTCATCAAGGACGATGCTGCTCGCTCTCATCATCTCCCATTCGGTGCCCGGCACCCCCGGCCGCCATGATGAAGGTGCGCGTCACGACCCCTCGTTCTTCGCCCGGTGACCTGCCCATGCCCGACGCCACCTCCATGCAGTCGCGGCCCGGCAGCAACATCGCGATACCTCTCCCCCTCCTCCTGAACGGCTTTCCAACAGGACGGCGCAACGACGTCCCGATGCGCACCGTTTCCCCATGCCAATTCGGCTCCTCTTGCACCGGTCATCCAACCACAGTTGCCGTTCGCGCTCATGTGGACATTCACACCGGCCTATGCACTATACCTTGACAGGCTCCGTCCTTCGTGATGTGCGCTCCGTTCTCGAGCGAGGTCGCTTCTTCAGCCTCGAGCACTGCCCGTGATCGCAGGTCCAGGGCGGATCGACCCATGGCATTCAGAAATGGGGCGCCTCTGACATGAGCATGAAGCATCCGCTGAATGTTCCCCAGGAATTCATCATCATGATGCTCAACGAGCAGACTGGCTACTTCCACCAGGTCGAGGGCTGGTCACTGAACTGCGCCACCATCGGCGCCGTGCTGGCCGATCTCTCCCTGAAGTCGCGCATCGATGCCGATGACGAAACACTCTTTCTCCTGGATTCAAGCAAGACAGGCGAACCGGAACTGGACTTGTGCCTGGCAGAGATTGCATCCAGTCCCGATCCGCAAGAACCCCGATACTGGATCGAGCGTCTTGCGGTTCACTCCGCAGACATCATCAATTCCTCGCTGAAAGACCTGGTTGAGCAGGGGATTCTGACACACCATGAAGGTGGTTTCTATACAACAAACCACTGCGACTGGCTCGCGGACCTGCTGTCGTATCCCAAGAACCAAAGCGTAGGACAGTACATCAACACGCGAATTGAAGAGGTGATATTCACAGATATCATTCCGGATCCCAGGGACTCCCTGATAACCGGTCTCCTGAATGCATGCGGAATCATTCATCATATTTTCGATCTGGATGAAGAAAAGAACAAGCGCATTGACCTGGTCTGCAGAATAGAACTGATCAATCGCGTGATTTCCACCGCCGTCAGCCAGGTCGTTGTAGCGCCCACTCTGCAACGATCACCCACCACGAAACCAATTCCGAAGGTTTCCCTGAAGAGCCTGATCACCAATCGGCACTTGTGGGACGGCAACATGCCGGCGTTCTTCGGGAAACTTGCCGACCAATACGGGCCGGTGTTCCAAATCAGTCCACCATTCCAGAAGTCACGGACTTTTCTGGCTGGACCCAGCATCAATCACTGGGTACGTCGCAATTCCCGGGAGTTCATGACGTCCGGAAACTACTTTCGTGAAATGGAAATGGTCTGTGGCGCCAACAACCTGCTTCCCTCGCTGGATGGAGCTGACCATTTTCGAATGCGAAAGCTGATGGGAAAAATCTATTCCAAGGCGAAGTTCCATGAGAGGCTGGACGAAATATTCCAGCTGAGCCGCCAATTCATGAGCGATCAAGGGTGGCGGGCAGGTTCCGAGCTGCAGGTTCAGCGAGACAGCAGGCTGATGACCAGCCTCCAGATGTTTCAGATGCTTGTCAGCACGAATGCGCAGGACCTGATGGAAGACCTCGTCAGATGGAATGAAAGAGCCATCATCTGCTATGTCGCTGACTTCCTGCCCCGGTTTTTGGCGCACACGCCTGCCATGAACCGGTATTACAAGAGTTACCCCGAACTCATGAGACGCATTGAACAAAACCACCTTCCCAATCAGCGCATTGGAGTAGTGCAGGAACTGGCCGACGAACTGATTGCCATGCACGGCCACGATCCCCAGTTCATACCGGAGCAAAACCTGCTGTTCATGCTGGCTGTCACACCCGTGTTCCAGAGCATCTATCTCGGAGACATGTTGGGATTCGTTCTTTATGAAATGGCAAGGCAACCGGAGATCACCGCAAGGATCCGTGAAGAAGCCAATGCGCTTTTCGACGGTGGCGATCCGGGCAGGGACGAGTTATCCCCGGACAAGTATGACGTGACACGACGTTTTCTCATGGAATGCCTGCGACTGTATCCGATTATCAGCGTTCATCTTCGAAATGTTGCGAACTCCTGTGTTGTCGAGAACTACTCACTGCCGCTCAGGGAGCGGTTGTACATCGTACAAACCGCCACACATTACATGAGCGATTGCTTTGAAGACCCGTACAAGTTTGACATTGACCGCTATCTTTCACCGCGCAATGAACATCGAGGTCCCGGATACGCGCCGTATGGCCTGGACACCCATACATGTGCGGGCCAGGCATGGGTGCACTTGCAGTTGGCAGTGACCATGTTGATGATCGCGCATTACTATGAATTTGCACCGTTGCCCCGTGATCACAGGTTGAAGATCAACCCCTTCCCGGCTTTGTCGGTCACGAAGAAACTCAAACTCCGCATCGCACGTCAATTGCACGAATTGCCAACATGAACCTCCAGGCCTGATCAGCAAGGCCGGCACGGGCCGTCCGTGTTTTCGGGTTACGAACGACCGGTACGGAGATTCCTTCGCTATCGTACGGTGAGTGGCCGATGCCGTCGGTCGACGCTATCCGCAAAACCCGAATCGCGCCAATCAGAAACAGGTCCCGTTCTCCGTCAAGGAGTCGGAGCTACTGGCCGGTCTGAAGACGGTCCATCAGTTGTGCCACGGTGGGGATGAAGCCGTCGGCGTACCAGGGGTCGTTGGCAAAGCGGTAGGCATTGTGGCCGGCGAACATGAGCTGGGTTTCGATGTCGTCGGAATGACTGATGACCTGCAGGGTCTTCTGGATGCAATAGCTGCGAGGATCCGGTTTGCGGCCAGTGGTCCCTGAATCACCGCACTTCCAGTTCGAGAACCGGCATTGGCTGAGACAGCCCATGCACTCGATCTGGTCGTTGCGGATCTGCCGGGATTTCTCGGGCGTGACAAACACCAGGGTGGAATCGGGAGTCTTGAGGGGGTCGCTGAACCCCGCCTCGACCCATTGCCGGACCTCTTCGAGATCGTGCTCCGTGAGATAGACGAGGCGGCCCCGGGGGCCAAAGGCGAATTCGACCACATGGTCACCGACGGGTTCGGTTGCGTAGGCTACCTGGCGACGATTGCGTGTCTTGAGCTCGAGAAGGAAGCTGTTTTCCACCGCCGACGAATAGAACCCGGTCGGACTGAACCGGTTGAGACTGATCTCGCCCTTGCCCAGCGTGGGCAACCGCCGCTTCCATGTATCGGAGATCGGGCTTTCCTCGGTCAGCAGGGGACGTGTTCCGAACTGGAAGGCGATGGAGCCGAGTTCGGGATTGTCAAGCCAGTCGAGCCACTCGTCGACGCGCCACACGCCGCCGGCCATGAAGATGGGGGAGTCGTCAAGACCGACACTCCGCATCACCTTGCGCAGTGCAACAACCCGGGGATAGGGGTCTTCCGGAACCTCCGGATCCTCGACATTGGAGAGGCCATTGTGTCCGCCGGCGCGCCACGGATCCTCGTAGACGACACCTCCGAGGAGTTCGGGGAAACGATGATAGGCGCGTTTCCAGAGGATGTTGAAGGCCCGCGCGGAACTGATGATCGGGTAGTAGTAGACACCGTACTCCGAACAGATCTGGGCCATTTTGTAAGGCATGCCGGCGCCGCACGTGACGCCATGGACCAGTCCCTTGGCTCCCTCGAGGACGCCATGCAGCACCCTCTCGCATCCCCCCATCTCCCACAGGACATTCACATGGATGGCGCCCTCGCCGCCGGCGAGTTCGTGCGCCACCTGTGCCTGGTGAATGCCGCCCCTGATACCGAACGCCACCAGTTCCTCGTGCCGCTCCTTGCGGCTGCGCCCCGTGTAGACCTGGGGGATCAGTTCTCCGCTCTCGTCACGATGATCGGCGTTGACTCCGGAAAAGGTGCCGACGCCGCCACAGTTCGCCCAGGCGCCTGAACTCTCGCCATTCGAGATCGAGATCCCCTTGCCGCCTTCGACGAGCGGCAGAACATCGCGTCCCGAGATGCGTATGGAGTTCAGCGGCTTCACCCACCCGGTCTCCCCTGGCTACGGCACGCCATTATGACACGTTGTAGCGTGCCCGATCATCTTCAGTTGTCGTGCGACCGACGGGGTTTGCGGCCGTCATCCCTGCGTTCACGGCGCCTAGGCGGTTCGCGCTCACCAACCTGTTCCGTGATGTCCTCCCCGGTCTCCTGATTGACCACTCTCATGGAGAGCTTCACCTTGCCGCGATCGTCGATCCCCAGCACCTTGACCTTCACGTTGTCCCCTTCCTTGACCACATCACCGACGGTGCCCACACGGCCCTGCGCCAGTTCGGATATGTGCACGAGACCGTCCCGCTTGCCGATGAAGTTGACGAAGGCGCCGAAATCAAGGCACTTGACCACGGTTCCGTCATAGATCACCCCGACCTCCGGTTCGGCCACGATGTCCTTGATCATCGTCAGGGCGGTGTCGGTTGCCGACGGGTCCGAGGAGGCGATCTTGACAGTTCCATCATCCTCGACATCGATCTTGGTTCCGCTGACCTCCGTGATCTCCCGGATGACCTTGCCGCCCGGCCCGATGATGTCGCGAATCCTGTCGGAAGGAACCTTGATCGTCGTGATGCGCGGTGCGAAATCAGACAGCGTGTCACGCGTCGAGCCGATCGCCCTTGCCATTTCCCCCAGAATGTGGAGTCGGCCCTCTCGCGCCTGTTCGAGAGCGACAGACATGATCTCCCGGGTGATGCCGGCGATCTTGATGTCCATCTGCAGACTCGTGACGCCGTTCCCGGTGCCCGCCACCTTGAAGTCCATGTCACCCAGATGGTCCTCGTCTCCCAGAATATCCGAGAGAACGACGAACCGGTCACCATCCTTGATGAGACCCATGGCAATGCCCGCACAGGGCCGCGCCAGAGGCACGCCGGCATCCATCAACGCCAGCGAACTGCCGCATACCGTCGCCATCGACGAGGAACCGTTCGACTCGGTGATCTCCGAGACCACCCTGATGGTGTAGGGGAATTTCTCCTTTTCCGGCAACAGCGGGTGAATGGCCCGCCAGGCCAGCTTGCCGTGACCGATCTCGCGGCGGCCGGGTGAGCGCAGGAAACTCGCCTCGCCCACGGAGTAGGGCGGGAAGTTGTAGTGAAGCATGAAATGCTCGCGGTACTCGCCCGCAAGGGCGTCCATGATCTGCTCGTCCTGTCCCGTTCCCAGCGTCACGGTCACAAGGGCCTGGGTTTCGCCCCTGGTGAAGAGCGACGACCCATGGGAGCGTTCGAGAACGCCAACCTGAGACGAAATCGGACGGACCGCGTCGGTCTGCCGACCATCGACACGCACGCCCGACGTCAGGGTCGCATCACGCATCGTCGACTTTTCGAGAGACTTGAGAACACCCGCCAGGGCATCAACGGCCACCGACTCGTCCTTGGCGAAGCGCTCCTTCGCGATGTTTCTGGCCGCATACAGCCTCTCCTGGCGGCTTTGCTTGTCAGCTTCCCGGTAGGCATCGGCGAGTTCCTCACCGATGAGGTCCCGTACGGCACTCTCAAGATCGCCTGTGTCCTCGGGCTCCGGCACACGCCAGGGCTCCCGGCCGCAGGTTGCGGCGAGGTCACTGATGGCGGCAATCACCGGCTGGAACTCCTGCTGGGCGAACATCACGGCGCCGAGCATTTCATCCTCGCTCAGTTCCCGCGCCTCCGACTCCACCATCATGACGGCATCCGAACGTCCGGCAACCACGAGGTCGAGATGGGATTCGCTCATTTGCCTCAACAACGGGTTGAGAACATAGTCGCCATCGATGAAGCCGACCCTGGCACAGCCAACGGGGCCGTTGAACGGAATACCCGATATGGCCAGTGCGGCGGAGGACCCGACCAGGGCAACGACATCCGGGTCATTCTCGAGGTCGTGGGCAAGCACGGTACAGATGACCTGCGTCTCGTTGCGGAATCCGGAGGCAAAAAGCGGCCGGATCGACCGGTCGATAATGCGCGACGAGAGGGTTTCCTTCTCGCTTGGCCGACCTTCACGCTTGAAGAATCCCCCGGGAATCTTGCCGGCCGCGAACGCCTTTTCCTGGTAGTTCACGGTGAGCGGGAAGAAGTCCACGCCCTCTCGTGGCTGTCTTTGCGCCACGACCGTGCACAACACCGTGGTGGCACCGTAGGTCGCGAGCACAGCTCCGTCCGCCTGGCGGGCGATGCGCCCGGTTTCCAGCGTCAGCGTCCGGCCACCCCAGACGATTTCCTTCGTGTGAATGTCAAACATGTATGTTGTTCCCTGACATTGGCGGAATCAGCGCACTCCGCCCATTGTGATGTGAAGATTCCCCAGCATGATCCGGACTCAAATATGAACCGGTCATGACAGTCCCAGCCAGGCGTTCCTCTGGAGGAGGCTCACCTGACGACGTGCGCTTCCGCCGTGCCGCGCCGCAGGTATCAGCGGCGCAGACCCAGGCTACCGATAATCGAGCGATAGCGGCTCTCGTCCCGGCCACGCAGGTAGTCCAGCAAGGCCCGACGCCTGCTGACCAGCATGAGCAGGCCCCGCCTGGAGTGCTTGTCCTTGCGGTGGAACTTGAAGTGTTCGGTGAGATTGGTGATGCGTTCCGTCAGTATGGCGATCTGCACCTCGGGCGATCCGGTATCACCGTCGGTGCGGCTATACTGGCGAATCAGTTCGCTCTTGCGTTCAGCTGTGATCGACATCGTGACCTCGTGTCCCGTCATGGTTGAAAACGCGCACCGGTCGAACCAGATTCCCATCGGATTTCGCGATCGCGACAAGCCCGTGGTCGTCCTGGAGGCGAACGATACCCTTGCTGGTCTCATCGATCCGGACCGCCTGCCCGTGTCTGAGCTGACGTGCCTGCAATTCCGTGACGACAAGTGCCGGGATGTCGGCCAGCGCTGTCTCCACGGGATGGATCGCCCCGCAAGCGAGCGCATTCCTACCATGTTCCAGCCAGGAATCCACAGAAATCGCCATGGACTGCGAAAACGGTCCCACCCGGGTGCGGCGCAGGGCATGGACATGGCCCAGGGTGCCAAGACTTGCCGCCAGATCGCGGATGAGCGCGCGCATGTAGGTCCCCTTGCCGCATACCACCTCGAACGATGCGTGATCCGCATCCTCACGAGCGACGAGCCTGATCCGCTCGATCCTCACAAGGCGGGGTTGCAGGTCAGGAATGATGTCCTTTCGCGCGAGAGCGTAGGCCCGCTTGCCTGCCACCTTGATGGCCGAAAAGGCCGGAGGCGTCTGGCTGACATCACCGGTAAAGGACGCGAGGATGGCCTCGATCCCTTCTGTCGATGGTCGGACCTCAGATGTGCCGGTGACGTTCCCCTCCGCATCGTCGGTGGACGTCGAGACTCCCCAGCGCGCCGTGACCTGGTATGTCTTGAGAGCATCCTGGCACCAGGCGACGGTCTTCGTCGCCTCGCCCAGGGCCACCGGAAGGATGCCGGTGGCCAGTGGATCGAGCGTGCCGCCGTGTCCGAGGCGGGAGGCGCCCGTGAGTCTGCGCGCCCGCCCCACCAGCTGCCTCGATGTCACACCGGCCGGCTTGTCACAGACAAGCCAGCCATGAATGTCCCGCTTCATGAAGGCCTATGAGGGGCCGCCAGACGTCTCGAGCAGGGCGCTGATGCGCTGGGCATGGTCGAATCCTCGGTCCGCGTGAAAGACAAGCTCCGGCGCCACCCGCAGACGCACCCGGCGCGACACCTCGCCACGCAACCACGGCGTGGCCCGCCGCAACCCCTCCATCACGTCGCCGACATTCTCGCCGCCAAGCGGCATGATGTAGCAGGCGGCGTGTCTGAGATCGGCGCTCATACGGACCTCGGAGACGGTGATCGGACGGCCGAACAGCGCCGGGTCATGAACTTCTTCCCGGGCAAACATGTCCGACAGCACATGGCGAATCTCCTCGCCTACTCTCAACCGGCGCTGGTTGTTGCTCTGCCTCACATCAGGCATCCAGCGTTCGGGCAACCTGCTTCAGCTCATAGGCCTCAATCTCGTCACCGATCTCGATGTCCTGGTGATCGGCAAGCTGGATGCCACACTCGCTGCCCTGGCGAACCTCACGGACCTGATCCTTGTGATGGCGCAGCGACCGGATCGAACCGTCGAACATGGTGCGTCCGCCCCGCAGCAGCCTGACCCGTGCACTGGCTCGGATGTATCCGTCCATCACACGACATCCAGCGATCGTCCCGGCGCCCGAGATATCGAATGTTTCCAGAACCTGGGCGGCCCCGAGGACCTCCTCCTCCGTTGCCGGTTTCAGCAAGCCAGCCAGCATGTCCTTCACCTGATCGAGAAGCTCGTAGATCACCCGGAAGTAGAGGATTTCCACGCCCTCACGGACGGCGAGACGGCGGGCCTGGCTGTTGGCCCGCACGTTGAATCCCAGGATGACCGCGCTGGACGCACTGGCCAGC
>JAJEBJ010000077.1 GCA_022822575.1 Alphaproteobacteria bacterium
GATCACCGTCCAGAATTCGGCGTCGGCCAGAAGGTTGGAATAGTTGGCCCCGCCAACGAAATCGAACTGGCTACCCCAGTTCCAGTTGGTGAGCGATACCACCAGCCCGAACCCCACGGGGTAGAGCGAAGTGAACGCGAGCACGAACAGGCAAGGGAGAATGAACCAGAGGGCAGATACGTTGCCGATAGACCTGAGCGCAGAAGTCATGGTGCTCTCCTAAACGGAAAGCAGGATGAATTCTGTGGGAAGATGCCCCGGATGGCGCGGAATTGCCATCCGGGGCCAGGAAGATCAGTTGGCGAGCATCTTCTCGAAGTCGGCCTGAGCCGCGGCGCCGGCTTCGGCGGGATCCGCGCCGCCGTAGATGTCCTGGATCACATCCACGATGCGGAGCGCGAACTCGCTCCAACCCGCGCGCTGAACCACGGACGTCTGCGAGTTCGGCATCGCTGCTGCCACTGCGTCGACATAGGACTGCGGGAAGCTCGAAGCGTACTCGGGATCCGCCCACGTCGAGAGACGCGGGGCGCCGCCGTGGAGCTTGCCGATGGCAGTCGCGTTGTCGACGTTCGACATGTACTGGATGAAGAGCCAGCCGGCCTCGGGCGCCGCCGCGTTCTGCGGAATGCCGAAGCCCCATTGCCAGTGAGCCGAGTAGGGCTCGCCCTCGTCGTTGTCGATCGGGATGACGGAATAGCCGATCTTGCCGGCGATCAGGCTATCGTCCGGGTTCTCGAAGCCCGGCGCGAAGAGGCTCGCGTCGATGAAGAAGGCCGCGCCGCCAGCCATGAAGAACTGCGAAGCGTCGGGCCAGTCCATCGCCTGGATGTTGATAGGGCCGGCCTTCATCAGCTCGGCATAGTTGTTGAGCCCTCGCACGATGTCGGGATCGTTCATCTTCGGCTTGGACCAGTCCCCGTCGAACCAGACGTTGTAGGGGGCCGAGCGGTCCGCCGCGCCGACCGAGTTGTTGACGAAGCCCGTGATCGTATCGATCAGGGTGTCCGAGCGGATGCCGCGCAGAACCGCGCCTGCCACCGCGCCGCCGCTTTCCTCCTTCACCTCTTGCGCCGCCGCGATCAGCGCTTCCATCGTCGTCGGCACCTGGCCGTCGAGATACTCGTTCACGTGATCCATGTTGGCGAAAAGGATGTAGGTCTCGAACGACGCCGGGATGCCGTGATATTCCCAGCTGCCGTTGACCTCGTACTTGGTTGCATCGAGGAATCCCGCCGGGATGTCGTCGAGATTGTAGTCGGACGCGGTCTGATCGGGGTTGTCGATGAAGCCCTGCAGCGAATGGACAAGGCCGTTGGTGTGCTGCGTGTAGGCGGTCGAATCCATCGGCAGGAAGTAGACGTCCATCTGCGACGTGTCGCCGGAGCCCCGCAGCGCCACTTCCATCCGGTCGAAATAGAGGTCTTCGGCCATTGTCTGCAGGTTGACGTCGATGCCGGTGTCGGCCTCGAACTGGTCGAGCACCACGCGCACCCCGTCCGTGACGGGATGCTCGGGCATCATCACCGTGATCGATTGTCCCGACTGTTGATCCCACGAAAACTCGGCCAACGCGCCCGTGGCGCTGACCGCCAGCGCCAGCGAAGACGCGGTGACCAGCATGGTTGCTTTGGCGAAGACTCCTCGCCGCGAAGTGTTCATGTCTCCCTCCATGTCGTCTGAGTGCCTGCCCGGCAGGCGTGGTTCGATCGAATATACTCGGTACCAAAAACGGTTGACCAATTGACGCAAGTGCTCGACCATTTGTCAATTCTGTTGTTCGCTGACCGTCGAGTGGGACGCAGCCCCGGCAAAGCAGCCTCAGCAAGGGGGGCAGCTTCGTGCGATGGGACGGCCAATTCGAAAGGAACAAGGGTGTCGAGTACAGTTGGCGTAGCGGACCGCGTGTATCGCGAAATTCGGGATCTCCTGCGGTCAGGCGATGTCGTGCCCGGCCAGAGACTTCCGAACGAACGTAAGCTCGCCGAGTTGAAGGGGGCCTCGCGCACGCAGGTGCGCGACGCGCTTCTCATGCTCCAGAAGGAAGGGCTGGTCGAACGCAAGATCGGAAGCGGCACCTACCTTTCCGAGCGCGCGCCCCAGATCATCGAATTGGCGGACGCTGCAGTCGACATGTCGCCCGAGCGGTCGCACGGCTTCCACGAGACCCTGGAGGCCCGACTCCTCATCGAGCCGTCGGTCGCCGCCCGTGCCGCCGGATCGCCGTCACCGGAGTTCTGCCAAGACCTCGACGCTGCGCTGGAGCGGATCCTGGCCGCGCGCACATGGCTTCAGTTCAAGGAGGACATCTACGGCTTCTCGCGCCTCTATTATGTAGAGGCGGGCAACGAGTTCCTGTGCTGGACCTTCGACCAGATCGTGGCCGCGCGCCGCACCAACAAGTTCGATGGCGGGACCGACCAGGCGCCCGTGGCCAACCTCGTCCGCAAGCACTTCCACGACCGCCTGGCGAAGATTGCGGACGCGATCACGTCAAGGGAGCCTGAGCGGGCCAGAGCCGAAGTCGAGAGTTTCCTCGTCGGGATGGCAGCGTCCTCGGCACTTTGATGCGCCGGCTCGGCGCAGCAAGGGATCGGCGTCGAGAGTCTTCTACAAACGCCGCGCGCGCCAGGGCTGACCGCTTCCCTGCCTGCTCGAGAACCGCAAGACCTTCACGGCAAGGCTTGCGCAAGCCGAATCCAGCCCGGCGACCGAAGCCACGTGCGCCGGGGCGTGGCGGGAGGAGCGCTTTCGTGCCACTTTCGCCGCCGCGGAATGTCAATGATCCGGGGAGACGAGCATGCCCAATCCCTTGTTGCG
>JAJEBJ010000052.1 GCA_022822575.1 Alphaproteobacteria bacterium
TTCACGTCCTTCGATCGCCAGGCATCGGCCGCCGCGTCACTCGGCCAGGTGCACCGGGCGACCACGCCGGATGGCGTCGAGCGGGCCTGCAAGCTCCAGTACCCCGACATGCAGTCGGCGGTGGAGGCGGACCTGAGGCAGCTGAAGGTGCTGTTCGCGATCTATCACCGCTATGACAGGGCGATCGATCCAAGCCGGGTCTACGAGGAGATTTCCGAGCGCTTGCGGGAGGAACTCGACTACCGCCTGGAGGCGCGCCACCAGCGGCTCTACCGCTCCATCCTGGCGCAGCAGTCCAGGGTCAATGTCCCGCAAGTCATCGACGAGCTTTCCAGCGACCGCCTGATCACCATGGACTGGGTCGACGGGGTGCCGCTGATGACGATGACCGAAGCGGATGCCGGGTCACGAAACGAGATCGCGATGTCGATGTTCCTGGCCTGGTACGAGCCGTTCTACGGCTACGGCGTCATCCACGGGGACCCCCATCCGGGCAACTACAAGGTGCGGCCCGACATGGGCATTCAGTTGCTCGACTTCGGCTGTATCCGCATCTTTCCGCCACGTTTCGTGACCGGGGTGATCGATCTCTATCACGCGCTCGGCAACGACGACCGCGACCTCGCCGTTCACGCCTACGAGACCTGGGGGTTCACGGGCCTCAGCGACGAGGTGATCGATACCCTCAACATGTGGGCCGCCTTCGTCTATGCGCCGCTTCTCGAGAACCGGCCGCGGGTCATCCAGGACGAGGGGTCGCGCTACGGAGCCCGGGTGGCATCGAAGGTCCATGCCCGCCTGAGGGAACTGGGCGGGGTCACCGTGCCGCGGGAGTTCGTGTTCATGGATCGTGCCGCCCTTGGATTGGGCAGCATCTTTCTTCATCTCAAGGCCGAGGTGAACTGGCACCGCGTCTTCCACAACCTCATCGACGGTTACCGGGAGGAGGATCTCGCCCGCCGCCAGAGCGAGGCATTGGCCTCGGTCGGTCTGGGCGAGGGAAAATCCCCGACATCCCCCGAAGCAGCCGGAAACTCTGCGGGTCCGCAAACGCCTCCTTGATCCGCTCTCTGGGCAGGCGGACCGTTCATCAAACATGACGGCGCAGAACCAGGCCGCCAGGTCATGCGATCCATTCGCTCACGGGTGCCGCGCTCTCTTCAAGCGGCTGCGTGACGATATCGAGGAGTGCCGGTCCATCGTGATGCAGCAGCTCCTTGAGGGCGCCCTCGAGGTCACGCGACTCCGTCACCCGTCGGGCCTTGACGCCGAAGGCTGCGGCAACGGCTGCATGATCCGTTGTCGTGAAGTCGACACCGAAGTAGCGGCCGTTGAAGGAGGATTTCTGGCCCGCCTTGATCCAGCCGAAGCCGGCGTTCGAGAGGACGATGAAGAGGATCGGCAGGTCGAGGCGCCGGACGGTCTCGAGTTCACCTGCACTCATGGCAAAGCTGCCGTCTCCCATCACGGCGACGACCTGTCTCCCGGGTTGTGCAATGGCGGCGCCGACTGCCGCGGCGAGGGCATATCCCAGTGCGCCGTGAGCGCGATTGGTAATGATGGAGCGGCCCGGCCTGCGCACCTCGAAGTACGCCGCAACATAGGGGCAGGGTGTTCCGGCGTCGGCACACACGATGACATCGTCCGGCAGGGCGCGCCTCATTTCGACCATGATCCGCTCCGGCGGGACCGGTGCTCCATCGCCCGGGTGGGCGAGGTGGCGTCTCCGGGCTTCCCGCACCGTGCGGGCGAGGCGCGGGCCGTTGTCGCGAACCGGTCCGTCGACCGCCTCTAGCAACGCTTCCAGGGCGAGGCGGGCATCGCCGTGAAGCACCGCGTCGCAGGCATAGTTGGCGCCGATCACACCGGCATCGACATCGATGTGGATGGTCCGGGTTCCGGGATGCGGAAACCGCCAGCGTTCGGTGGTGACCGATCCTGCGCGACAGCCGATGAAGAGGATGCAGTCGGCCTTGGAGACCGCGGCCCGCGTGGCCGGTATGCCGCCGTTGGATCCGACAACGCCGAGTGACAGGGAATGGGTTTCGGCAAGGCTGCCCTTGCCGCTCACCGTGGTCGCCACCGCCATCCCGGTCCGCTCCGCCAGCGCGGCCAGGGCGTCCATGGCTCCGGAGAGCAGGACCCCGCCACCGCAGATCGCCAGGGGCCTCTCGGCGTCGGAGAGAATCTCGGCAGCGCGCTCCGTCTCGTGGGTTGCCGGTGCTCCGGGTCGGTGGTCGAAGCGGGCGTCCGCCCGGATGCCGTCGGCCGGCACCGGCGCCTGCTGGACATCGAAGGGAAGCGACAGGTGAACCGCGCCCGGACGTCCGCTCGCCGCCTCGCGAAAGGCCCGGCGGACGCCGCGCGGCAGGGCGGCGCCATCGTCGAGGACCGCGTTCCACTTGGTGACGGGCCGGAAGAGAGCCTCCTGGTCGAGTTCCGTGAGGGTGAAGCGGCCGCGTGACGAGCGGGCGACGTCGCTGGTGATGGCAACGAGCGGGATCGAGCTTTCCTGAGCCTCGACGATTCCGGGAAGGATGTAAGTGGCGCCTCCGCCGGACGGTCCTTCGCAGACACCGACACGGCCCGTGAGCTTGGCGTAGGCGTCGGCCATGTAGGCGGCGTGGCGTTCGTCACGGACGAGAACATGCTCGATCGCATGATCAAGGCGGGCGAGAGCATCGTAGAAGGGAAGGGAGGTGTCGCCACACAGGCCGAAGACGTGCCGGACGCCATGAAGTTCGAGCAGGCGCACAAGCGCTTCGGCGCCGTTGGGTTCGTTGCCTGATCCTGCGGTTCCCTGCATCCTTGCCACGGTCCCGAAAATTCAGGGAACGTCAAGCACCGGAGGAAGGCGATGATCGTCCAGGGGGGCAAGGCCGTTTACGGGGCGGCTCTCGGCATTCTCATGCTGGATGCCAGGTTCCCGCGCATTCCGGGCGACATGGGCCATGCCGGCACCTGGCCTTTCCCGGTGCTCTACCGGGTTGTGCGCGGCGCCTCGCCGCACCGGGTGGTGCGTCACGGCGCCGATGGTCTCTTCGAAGCCTTCCTCGAGGCCGCAAGGGAGCTGGTGGCGGATGGGGCGGATGCCATCACCACCAACTGTGGTTTCCTCTCCATCTTCCAGGAGAACCTGGCGCGCCAACTCGACGTTCCGGTTGCCACCTCGTCCCTGATGCAGGTGCCGCTTGTGGCTGCCACCCTGCCTCCGCAAAGGACCGTCGGCATCGTCACCGTCTCGAAGGAATCGCTGACCGCCGCCCATCTCGCCGCAGCCGGCGTGCCGGCGGAAACGCCGATCGCCGGTGTTCCTGCAAAGGGCGCCTTTGCCGGAACCCTGCTCGACAATCGCCCGGAGCTCGATGTCACGGCAGCCCGCACGGAGGTGGTCGAGGCGGCGATGGACCTGA
>JAJEBJ010000307.1 GCA_022822575.1 Alphaproteobacteria bacterium
GTAAGAGAGCGGGCCAAGCGTGAACGCGCTCTCGCCACCATCCCAGTGTTCCAGGGCGCCAAGCAGGGGAGCGACGGGCTGTCCGTCCTCCGATAGCGTGACATAGCCCTCGCGAATGGGCTGGCGCCACACGCTGTGAGGCTGACGCGGGTCACCGGTGTCGCCATCCGACGAGCCCACCGGAAGGCCGAGCTTCCTCGCCTTCTCGGCCCACGCTTCGACCACCGGGCGATACGTGCTCGGACCGCGTTCGTGCGCCATCACGTAGGCATTGACCATCGTGTACTCGGGGTGGGCCGGTGAGCAGTGATAGCACTCGCGGAAGTTGTCGACGACGAGTTTCCAGTTGGCGTAGGTCGGGTAGACCTCGCGGTGCACGATCTTCGTGTCCCTCAGGTGGTGCTGCCCGGCATAGGTGTCGAGCAGGTCGGCAATGCCGCCGAAGTCCGCGACCTGCGGATCATCGGCGCCAGCCAGGCAGATGAAGATGAGACCGTGGGCGACCCGGACCGAGCATCCATGGAGCGGGTAGTCCGCCTTGCTGAATCCTTCGGGCATGGATCGTGCGGCGATGAGACGACCATCGAGATCGTAGGCCCAAGCATGATAGGGGCACACGAGCTTGCTGGCATTGCCGCGTTCCTCGAGGCAGATGTGGCTGCCACGGTGCCGACAGACATTGAAGAAGGCGCGCACCACCTGATCGCGGCCACGCACGAGGATGATGGATTCCTCGCCGATCCGGTACACAAGGTAGTCGCCCTTCGAGGGAATCTCGCTTTCGTGGGCAACGTAGAGCCAGGATCTGGAAACGACCTTCTCCATGTCCCTTCTGAAGATCCCGGGATCCCGGTAGAACGGCTGTTCCAGGGTGAAACCGGACCGTTGCCGGGCGATCAGTTCGTCCACCGCAGGGATGTCATGTGCCTGCATTGTCACCTCCAGTCGATGCGGCAATCTAACCGCCTCGTGCAAAGACGGGAAGACCGGCGGCGCAGCACCACGACTGCATCCAGGACCGGAGCAATTCGCAGTGCAGACTTCCGGAAACGGGCGTCGCAAACCTCATTCTTGCCTGGCGGAAACGAAGTTGTTCACTCGATCGATCGGGGTGACCATGCAGGCGGTCCGGTCACGAGATTCATGGCTCTTTCCCTCGCCAGCGCAAGATCTTGGTCGTCGAGTCGGGAGGCGAGATCGGCAAGAAGCTGACGGGAATAGAGATAGTTGGCGCCAGGGCCGGTATTCTCCAGGGCGACCATGGCCCAGGCGCAGGCTTCTATCGCGTCGGCGGCAACGCCGTCACCCGCAGAGTAGCGCCTTGCCATGTTGTGCTGGGCAGCAAGCAGTCCCCACCTGGCCGCAGTGAGGATCTGATCACTGGCCGAAACGCCCGGTGGGCGCACGTAGTTCACCCCCGGGGTGGTGTTCCCAAGGACGAGAAGGGCGTCTGCCGAGCCGGCGGCTTCGGCCTGCGCGAGGAGCTGACCCTTCAGGTTGTTGATGAAGAACGTTCCCCATCCTTCGGTCAGTATCGACGCCAAGGACCAGATGGCCCGGGGATGACGGTGGCGTGCCGCGACAAGGTACCAGTCGGTTGCATGCTCGATGTGGGGAGTGCCGATCCTGCCGAACCTCACCATGTCGCCCATGAGCAGGGCAGCCTGGGGATCGCCGTCTTTAGCCAGGGGTTCCAGAAGGTCGCGGGCCTTTCGATACTCGCCCTGGCGAATGAGCAGCCGGGCTTCCGTCACGCCAGGGGTGTCGGACCCGGACCACACTCCGGGCCACGTCGTGTCAGGAAAGTCGCGGTCGACGGCCAGTGTCATGATCCATGTCTCCGGAGGCGTGCCTTCAACAATGACGGCAACGCCTTCGCGCACCCGCACCAGCCTCTTGGTGGAACCGGGCCAGCCGAGCCAGGATTCGTAGAACAGGCTGTAGAGCCAGGAGGCCATCGGCGTCAGGCTCACCGGGCCGGCTTCCATCGGTGGCATGGGCGGAAGGGATGATGGCAGGGTCACGACCAGGCTGGCGATACTGGCAGCAAGCTCGAGGCGAGCGTCGAGTCCTTTCCACGGGGCGGACATGACGAACTGTATTTGTGCCAGTTCCGGCCCATCTTCGGACATGATGATGCTGAAGGTTCGCGCCGGGTCATCCGGCCTCTCGGGCCGACCGACAAGGAGCGGGCCGACGTGGGGATCGTCGATGGCGTCGAAATCCGCTGCGTCGATCAGCCCGCTGGTGACGGCGGCATGGATCACTGCATTGCTCGTTACAGGAAGCGTCAGACTGTCACTTCCTGCGGAACACAGAGTTGGTCCGAGGACAAGCCCGAGGAGGACAGCAAGCCCTCGGGCCGTGGATACGGGTGGCGGAATGAGACGGATCATGGTTCCCCGGCAGGTTGACAGTTACGCATCTGGGTCGCCAATGTCATATGCCGTTCGCGAGAGGTGTTTTGATAATGCGCCTGATTGTTCTAGTCTAGCGTCTGCGAGATCACTCCCCCGGGGAGTTGGGCGCCATTATGTTGGGCCCGGCAGCGGCCTTGAGGGCAAGATGGACTGTGTTGCGTGGCGCGCCGGAGGGCGGCAATAATCAGGATGGAGTTACAAGATGTCGGTGGAATTTTCGAGGCGAGGTGAATGACGGACAGCACGCACACACCGGATCGCGGGAGCAACGAGCCCCAGGTCCGGTTCGAGAACGTCCAGAAGACCTATGACGGCGAGGTTCTCGTGGTAAAGGACCTCAATCTGGCGATCGAAAAGGGCGAGTTCCTCACTCTTCTCGGACCGTCCGGGTCAGGCAAGACGACGACACTCATGATGCTCGCCGGGTTCGAGTCGACCACCCATGGCGACATCGTGCTCAATGGGCGTTCGCTGCGCCTGGTGCCGCCGCACAAGCGGGATATCGGCATGGTTTTCCAGAACTACGCCCTGTTTCCCCACATGACGGTCTACGAGAATCTCGAGTTTCCCCTGCAGTGTCACAAGGTCGATAAGTCCTCCCGGGAGAAGAAGATCGCCGATGCTCTGGCCATGGTGGAGCTCACCGGTTTCGAGCGGCGCCGCCCGGCACAGCTTTCCGGCGGCCAGCAGCAGCGCGTCGCCCTGGCACGCGCGCTGGTGTTCGAACCCCAGATCGTCCTCATGGACGAGCCTCTGGGCGCTCTCGACAAGAAGCTGCGCGAACAGATGCAGATCGAGATGAAGCACATTCACCAGAACGTGGGCCTGACATTCGTCTACGTCACACATGACCAGAGTGAGGCGTTGACCATGTCGGACCGCATCGCAGTCTTTGATGATGGTGTCATCCAGCAGCTTGACGCACCTGAGGAACTCTATGAACGGCCGAAGAATGCCTTCGTCGCCCAGTTCATCGGCGAGAACAACCGGCTCAAGGGCAAGATTGTGGAATTCGCGGAGGATCTCTGTCTTGTCGAACTCCCCAGCGGGCACACGATCAGGGCCCTGCCGGTCAATGTTTCCGAGGTGGGGCAGCAGACCACCCTGTCACTGCGTCCCGAAGTCGTGGTGGTTGGCGCCTCGGAAAGCGATGGTTGCGATGACGTCTTCACGGCAGTGGTGCAGGAACAGATCTACATGGGTGACCACACCAGAGTGCGCATGGAGGTTTTCGGCAACGACGATTTCGTCGTCAAGGTGCCGCGTGGCGCGGGTCTTGGTGGTCTCGAACCAGGACAGGAAATCGGAATCGGCTGGCGGTCGGACGACTGCCGGGCGCTGGATGCCGCCTGACATGACGGGAGGTATCCTTCAGGCCGCGAGTGACGCGGCGCATGAAGCAGGGTCTTCGTGACCGTGCAAGACATGAACAACGTCCTTTGAAGGGAGACGACAATCATGAAGGGAGTATTCAGAGTTTCAGCCGCGGTCCTTGCCGGCGCCGCGCTGGCGGGCCTGCAGGCTCCGTCAGCCGTCCTGGCCCAGGACACGGTGACCGTGGCGTCCTGGGGTGGCGCCTATTCCGCCAGCCAGCGTGAGGCCTACTACAAGCCTGCGGCCAAGGAGATCGACATGACCGTCCTCGAGGACGAGTGGGGTGGCACCCTGTCGGAGATCCGCGTCCAGGTTGATAGTGGCGAATACAAGTGGCACGTCATCGATTCGGAGTCGGGAACTGCCATGGCGGGTTGCGACGAGGGCCTTCTCGCTGAGCTCGATTGGGAGATGCTCGGCGGCATGGACCGCTTCTTCCCGGGTGCGGCACTTGACTGTTCGGTGGGCACCATCTCGTGGGCGACCATCTATTCCTATGATGGTGACGTCTTCTCCGGTGACAATGTTCCGACCACAATCGCCGACTTCTTTGACCTCGAAACCTTCCCAGGCAAGCGTGGCCTCTACGCCAACAGCCCGGCCGCATCGCTCGAGATGGCACTCATCGCTGACGGCGTTCCCGCCGAAGAGGTCTATGCCTACCTCACTGACAACGAGGAGGAGGCAATCGACCGCGCCTTTGCCAAGCTCGAATCGATCAAGGACGAGGTCATTTGGTGGGATACCGGCGCCATGGCGCCGCAGCTTCTCTCTGACGGCGAGGTCGCCATGACCACGGCCTGGAACGGGCGCATCTACAATGCGGCCGTCAAGGAGGGAAAGAACTTCGTCATTGTCTGGGATGGGCAGATCATCGACTATGATCACTGGATCATTCCGGCCGAGCATCCGGAGTATGATCTCGCCATGAAGTTCATCGAGTATGCCAGCCGTCCTGAAATCATGGCGCGTCAGTCCCAGTACATCTCGTACGGCCCGACGACCGCCGAGGC
>JAJEBJ010000389.1 GCA_022822575.1 Alphaproteobacteria bacterium
CTGCTGGGCCGCGGCGAGCCCCTCTACCTGCTGATCTTCGGCTCGGCGATCGTCTTCTTCTGCTATTTCTACACGGCGGTGGTTTTCAATCCGGCTGATACCGCGGACAACCTGAGAAAAAACGGCGGTTTCATTCCGGGCATCAGGCCCGGCAAGAACACCACCGAGTACCTTGATTTCGTGCTCACCAGGCTGACCACCGTGGGCGCGCTCTACCTGGCTCTCGTCTGCCTGCTTCCCGAGTACCTGATAGGCAGCCTTGCCATTCCTGTCTTCCTGGGTGGAACGTCGCTGCTGATCTGCGTCACCGTCACCATGGACACGGTCTCCCAGATCCAGTCCCACCTGCTGGCCCACCAGTACGAGGGCCTTATCCGCAAGGCCAGGCTCAAGGGCAGGCGACGATGAAGCTGCTTTTGCTGGGACCCCCGGGGGCCGGCAAGGGGACACAGGCGCACCGCCTGATGGCGCGCTATGACATACCCCAGCTTGCCACGGGGGACATGTTGCGCAGGGAGGTGGCCAATGGAAGCGAACTCGGCCGTGCCGCGGCCCGGATCATGGAAAGGGGCAATCTTGTCGGTGACGATCTCATCATTGCCATGATTGCGGGACGTATCGACCTGGAAGACTGTCGGAACGGCTTCATCCTGGACGGATTTCCCCGGTCTCCGGCTCAGGCCGAGGCTCTCGACACCATGCTGTCATCGCGCTCGAGTGCCCTTGATCGTGTCATCGAGATCGGCGTCGACGACGACATCCTCGTCAGCCGCATCACCGGACGCTTCACCTGCCGCGCCTGCGGTGCCGGGTACCATGATGTCTTCCGCAGGCCCGTCGAGAGCGGTGTGTGCGATTTCTGCGGCGGCCGGGACTTCGACAGGCGCGCCGATGACAACGAGGAAACGGTGCGTTCGAGGCTGGATGTCTACCATCGTCAGACAGCGCCTCTCCTGCCGTACTACGCCTCCCGCGGCATCCTCGTCACCGTCGACGGCATGGCCTCCATCGACGAAGTGACGGAACAGATACTGGCGGCGCTCCCGGCGCCTTCGACGATTGACAGCGACGGCGGGTGTCCCGTACAATGACGCTCCTGTCCCTCAATCAAATTCATCCACATCCCCTTCAGTTACTGGCCAGGGAGAGACGGCTTTGGCGCGCATTGCAGGAGTGAACATCCCGACGTCCAAGCGGGTGGAAGTGGCGCTGACCTACATTCACGGAATCGGCCGCACGAGTGCGCGCCAGATCTGCCGTGCGGCGCAGATACCCGACGTCAGACGTGTGAATGAACTCACGGACGCGGAGGTCGTCCAGATCCGCGAACTGATAGACCGTGACTACACGGTTGAAGGCGACCTGCGTCGTGAGGTGGCCATGAGCATCAAGCGGCTGATGGATCTCGGATGCAACCGCGGCATACGGCACCGCAAGGGGCTGCCGGTCCGTGGTCAGAACACTCACAACAATGCGCGAACCCGCAAGGGCAAGGCGCGGCCGGTTGCCGGCAAGAAGAAGTAGATTCTCCACAATGGCACGTGAAACGACCCGCGTCAGGCGGCGGGAGAGGAAGAACATCACATCGGGCCTTGCCCATGTGACCGCATCATTCAACAACACCATGATCACCATTACCGACGCCCAGGGCAATGCCATCTCCTGGTCGTCGGCAGGGTCCATGGGCTTCAAGGGATCGCGCAAGTCGACGCCCTATGCGGCGCAGATGGCTGCCGAAGACGCCGGCCGCAAGGCGCAGGAACACGGTGTCCAGACTCTGGAAGTCTATGTCAAGGGCCCGGGTTCTGGTCGTGAATCGGCCTTGCGAGCTCTCTCTGCAATCGGTTTTCAGATCACTGCCATCCAGGACGTGACCCCAATTCCGCACAACGGATGCCGACCGCGCAAGCGTCGCCGAGTCTGACCTCGTCCCTGACATCATGACCGTGACGGATGCCGCGGTGCGGCAGCGTCACCAATGAGGCAATGGAGCACAATGGACAAGAACTGGACGGCTCTGATCAAGCCCAGGAAGTTGCAGATCATTCCCGGAATGGACGCCTCGCGCGAGGCGGACATCGTTGTCGAGCCTCTCGAGAGAGGCTTCGCTACGACCCTGGGCAATGCCCTGAGAAGGATTCTGCTGTCATCGCTGCGCGGCGCGGCCGTAGTCGGCGTGCGTGTGAACGATGTCGTTCATGAGTTCTCTTCGATCCGCGGCGTGCACGAGGACCTGACCGACATCATTCTCAACATCAAGGCGCTGGCCATCAAGATGCACAGCGACCACACGCCTGAGCAGCCGCGACGCGTATTTCTCAGCGCCAGCGAGCCTGGCGCCGTGCTGGCCGGCCGTATTGACGGCGGGGCAGATTTCGAGGTGCTGGATCCCGATCATGTCATCTGCACCCTCGATGCCGGGGCCAGCCTGGACATGGAGCTCCACGTGGCGACCGGCAACGGCTACGTTCCTGCTTCGCGCAACCGCGACGAGGAGGCGCAGATCGGACTGATTCCCATCGACGCCATCTACAGTCCGGTGCGCAAGGTTGCCTTCAAGGTGGAGAACAGCCGCGTCGGGCAGGTGACGGACTACGACAGGCTTGCCATGTCGGTGGAGACCAACGGTGCGGTCAACCCCGAGGACGCCGTGGCTCTGGCGGCACGCATCCTTCAGGAACAGCTGCAGCCCTTCGTCAACTTCGAAGAGCCGCAGCATCTTGTCGATCACGACGATGCGAGAGAGCCGGAATTCAACAGGCACCTGCTGCGCAAGATCGACGAACTTGAACTCTCGGTGCGTTCAGCCAATTGTCTCAAGGGGGACAACATCGTCTACATCGGCGACCTCGTTCAGAAGTCCGAGTCAGAAATGATGCGAACCCCGAACTTTGGCCGCAAGTCGCTCAACGAGATCAAGGAAGTGCTGGCGCAGATGCAGCTCGGCCTCGACATGAATCTGCCGGACTGGCCGCCGGAGAACATCGAGGAGTTGGCGCGGCGTTACGAGAATCCCTTCAGCTGACGAGGACGGGGAGAGGGTCATGCGACACCGGCATTCGGGGCGCAAGCTCAATCGAACGAGCGCACACCGTACCGCCATGCTACGGAACATGGCAGCAGCGCTGATCAAGCACGAGCAGATCACCACCACCCTTGCCAAGGCGAAGGAAGTCTCTCCTTATGTCGAGAAGCTCGTCACCCTGGGCAAGCGCGGTACGCTTCACGCCCGGCGACTTGCCCATGCGAGGCTGCGTGACGACGCGATGCTGGTGAAGCTGTTCGAAACCCTGGCGCCGCGTTATGAGGATCGTGCAGGTGGCTACACCAGGGTCCTCAAGGCGGGTTTTCGCTACGGCGACAGCGCGCCCATGGCGGTCGTCGAGTTCGTCGACCGTGACGAGGACGCCAAGGGTCAGGATTCGGGCCCGCTGCCGCAAAGCGAAGACGAGGACTGAGACCGGTCCATACGGGACGCCGCCGTCTCCGCCACCCTTGCTCAGACCTGGAACAGCGTGTCGCTTCGACCTGCCCGGTCGTCGATCTCAATGACCCAGAGATCGGGATCGTAGGTCTCCTGGCGGGCCAGATGGCGGTCCGCCTCCGCCTCGCCCAGGACCTTGTGCACGGTGGACGTGTGATCTTCGCGCGACACCTGCAGGATGCTGACCTCATCGGCACCCTTCACCAGTTTGAGCCAGATTTCCCCGGCATCCGCATCTCCGCGCCGCAGCACGTAGACGGGCACGGCAGCAAGATCGCAGCGGCGCAGGAAAGCCTGGACCCACACGGCCGAGGCGATCCGGACGGACACCGTTCAGGCTTCCCGGCGAGCGGAGTTCATCCTGGCCGCTTTCCTTGAAGACATGGCGCCATGATGACCGATCCCTTCGCCAGGGGCCACCGGCAGTTGCCGCCTCGACCGCGGAGGGTGCACCATGTCACTCCGTTAGCCAGGGAAGGAACGGGTGCTTGACGGGTCTCTTTGACGACGGAGTGCCACGGCCGCTGGCCGACCGAATGCGTCCGGCGGTGCTGGAGGACGTCGTGGGCCAGGACCATCTGCTGAAGCAGGATGGTCCGTTGGGCCGCATGGTGGCCCAGGGACGCCTTGCCTCGATGATCCTCTGGGGGCCGCCTGG
>JAJEBJ010000195.1 GCA_022822575.1 Alphaproteobacteria bacterium
CTCGACCTGGGTGCAGCGCCACTTTCGCTATCGGCTGCCAGCAAGCCAGGCCGGGCCGATGTCGGGCGCCATGGGCTACGGTATTCCGGCTGCCCTCGGCGCAGCGCTCGCCAGGCCCGCCGCCCGCGTTGTAGCCTTTGCCGGAGATGGCGGTTTCATGATGACCGGCCAGGAACTCTCAATTGCAGTCGAGAATGCTCTCAAGGTCATTGCCATCGTCTGCGACAACGGACACTACGGCACCATCCTGATGCACCAGCAACGCTATGCAGGACCAGAAAACACCATCGCCGTGGCCCTCGAAAGCCCGGATTTCCAGGCCATCGGAACAGCCTATGGAGCGCCTTCCTGGCGTGTCGAGCGCACCGCGGAGTTTGCGCCTGCCTTCGATGAGGCCCTTGGCCTCGACGGCCCCGCTCTCATCCATGTCGTCACCGACATCAGGGATCTTTCCGCGGGCAGTTGAGCCGCCTTCAGGTGCTTTCGCCCGTCGACATCAGACTGCCGGCATTGCCGATGTCGTCGAAGCTGGCGTAGTTCATGCGATAGAGCATGCTGTAGAGACCGCCGGAGGCCATGAGTTCGTCGTGGGGCCCCTCCTCGATGATGCAACCGTCCTGCAGCACGATGATGCGGTCCGCGCCCCTGATCGTGGTCAGGCGGTGCGCGATCACCAAGGCCGTGCGCCCTTCAAGGAGGCGGGCGAGGGCTTGCTGGATCTTGAGTTCCGTGTAGCTGTCGACGTTTGCTGTTGCCTCGTCGAGAACGAGGATGGGCGTGTCGGCCACCAGGGCCCGGGCAAAGCTCAGCAACTGGCGCTCGCCGAGTGAAAGGGTCGCCGCACCCTGATCCAGCAGGGTGTCGTATCCCTTCGGCAGATTCATGATGAAGTCGTGGGCTCCGACCGCACGCGCCGCTTCGGCCACCGCATGACGGCTGGCGCCGGTCCTGTTGTAGCGAATGTTCTCGAAAACCGTTCCGGTGAAGAGATAGGGCTCCTGCAGCACCATGGCCACGTGATGGCCGAGAGAATCCTGGGTTACATCCCGGACATCGTGACCGCCAACCCGGACAGAACCCTCCCAGACGTCGTAGAAGCGGTGAATCAGGGCCATCGCGCTGGTCTTCCCCGAACCGGTCGGACCGACCAGGGCGACGGTTTCTCCGTCCTTCACCTGGAAACTCACATCCTTGAGAACGGGCTGGTCCTCGACGTATCCGAAAGTGACGTTCTCGAATTCGACCGCGCCGTTGTTGCGATCGAGTTTGATGGCGCCCGGTCTGTCACGCACCTCCACGTCCACATCGAGGACCTCAAAGATGCGATGTCCGGCCGCCATGGCACGCTGCATGATGCTGTACTGGATGGAGAGCGATCGAATGGGATCGAAGAAGCGCTGCACGTAGAAGAGGAAGGCAACCATGACGCCGATGTCGAGGCTGTCGTCCAGCACCAGTCGTCCGCCGACGATGACAACAATCGCCATGGCACAACCGGTCAGAAGATCCACCACGGGGATGAGGACATTCGCAAAGCGTGATGCCCTGAGGTGGGCGTTGCGATTGTCGGCCGCCATCTCCTCGAAGAGATCGAGATTGACACCCTCGCGGCCGAGTTCCTGTATGGCCCGGATGCCATGAACGTTTTCGGCCAGGGCAGCGTTGACGGCGCTGCTGGTCTCGCGGGCATGCAGGAACGCCCTGCGGGCCATGGGAAGCCAGACCATGCGTACGACAATGAGCACCGGCAGGACCGCGAGTGTCAAGGAGGCCAGCCGGACATCCAGCAACAGGAGGACCGAAATGATGCCCACGAGGAGAACCAGATCACCGATGGCGAAGATCGAGGATTCGAGAAACTCCTGGAGAGCGTAGACGTCTCCCTGCAGACGAGACATCAGCCGTCCGACTTCCGTTTGATCCATGAACCCCAGGGACACGACCTGCAGGTGGGCATACATGGCCCGGCGCAGGTCAAACAGCAGGTGACCGGCGATGCGCCCGACAATGCTCTCGAGAAGGAACATCGACACGTAGTTGACGACAACGACGCTGAAGAACACACCCATGATGACAACAAGGAGGACGCGGGCGCCATCTCCTGCCGCAAGCGCATCGTCGATCGCCCAGCGTATGATGAGCGGTACCATGAGCTGCGTGGCAACGAAGAAGAGGACGGCGATCACCGCGAGGGCGATCCGCGCCCGGTACGGCGCCAGGTGCACCAGGAAACGCGCAATCACCCAGCGATCGAAGGCGCGGCCGAAGAGTTCCTCGTCACGCGACACCTGAGCGCCGACGACGGCAAGAGCGGGTTTCCGTCCGGTGGTCACGGCCGCGCCGCGCTCCCGCCGCTGGCCTGCAGGTCCCAGAGCGCGCGATAGCGTCCCTCGAGCGCCAGCAGGTCCTCGTGCCGCCCGCGTTCAACGATCTTTCCCTCCTCCAGGAAAATGATCTCATCGGCATGAAGCAGCGATCGCAATCGGTGCGCGATGATGATGACGGCCCGCTCGCGGGTCAGTTCATGCAGCGCCTGATGGATGCGCTGTTCGGTGGCCGCATCCACCGCGGCCGTTGAATCGTCGAACACGATTACGGCACTTTCTGGCAGGACACCGCGGGCAATGGACAGGCGCTGGCGCTGGCCTCCGGAGAGCGACACGCCCCGTTCGCCGACAAGTGTGGAGTATCCGGTCGGCAGTTTCCTGATGTAGTTGTGGAGCTGGGCTGTGGCGGCGGAATGTTCGATGGCCGCCCTCCCTGCCCAGGGATCGCCATAGGCCACATTGTGATCGATGCCTGCGGTGAACAGGAAGGGCTGCTGAGGCACGATGCTGACCTGCCGGCGCAAGCTGTCGAGTGTCACCGAGCGAATGTCGGCGCCATCGATGGTGATGCGCCCGGACGTGACGTCGTAGTACCTGCCGACCAGCTGTCCGATGGTGCTCTTGCCGCTGCCGGGAGGGCCGACGATGCCGAGTGTTCTGCCGGGGCCGACCTCGAAGTCGATGTTGCTCAATGTCCGCCTGTCGCGCGCCGATGCGGGGTAGGCAAAGTCGACCTGTTCGAACCTGAGAATCCCTTCCCGCACCTCAAGTGGTCCAGCGTCCGGGTGGTCGGCAACGCTTGGTTCGAGATCCAGCACGTTGAAGAGGCGTCCGCCGCAGGTCGAGGCACGGGCGACGGAGTTGATCATCCAGCCGATCTGGCGCACCGGCATCTGCAGGATGGCCATGAAAGCGAGACACTCGGCGAGCTGGCCGAGGGTGATCTCGCCGGCCATCGCCTTTTCTCCGCCAACCCACAGCACGAGGCCCATGGCGGCAAGGAAAATGAATGTCATGCGCGTGCTGGAGCGCACGAAGAGGGCTATCCGACGATGCGACAGGGCCAGCGCGCGTGCGGCAATGGTGTCGTAGCGCATCAACTCGTAGGCGGTTGAAGCAAAGGCCCGAACCACGCGAATTCCGCCGAGATTTTCCTCCATGACCTTGGTGAGCTGCGAGAGTTCCTCCTGCAGGGCAAGCCAGGCATCACGCAGTTTCAGTCGGGCACCGGAGGCCATCACGGCAATGACGGGAACGAACCCGAGGGCCAGCAGTCCCAGCACCAGGTCAATGCGGACAAGCAGGATGGCGCCACCGACGACCAGGGTCGACAGCAGCACGCACCGCAGGATGCCGGTATCCACCCAGAGGCGCACTCCCTCGATGTCGAGGATTCCCCTGGTCATCAGTTCACCGGAGTGGACGCGGTCGTGCCACGACAGGCTCAGGATCTGCAGTTGCCGATAGTAGGCCATGCGCAGGTCATAGCCGATGATCTGGCCGACCGATTCACCCTGATAGTTCTGCACCATGGCGCAGAGACCGCGCAGCACGCTGGCGGCGATCAGCAGCATGGCGGTCGTCATCAGCGCCTCGCCTGCGAGGTCACGGCTGGTTTCGGTCCC
>JAJEBJ010000156.1 GCA_022822575.1 Alphaproteobacteria bacterium
GCACACCGCTGCCGCAGGTCGCGCACGTCGGCAGGCGTCGACGCCGCGTCCGCCAGGTAGTCGAACATCACCGCCGAGCCCGGTGCCGTCTTCCGGGCGATACTTTCCAGAGTCTGCCTTATCGCGTCCCTCTCGAGATAGTAGGTGACACCGAACCAGGAGAAGAGCGCAGGCCGGGAGGTGTCGAAGTCGGTGCGGCCGAGCGCGTCGTGCACTGTCTCGGTGTTGAGGTCGACTGCGACGTAGCGTACGCCCTCGGGTGTCGGAATGCCGGCCTTTCGCATCCGTCGCCTCTTCATTTCCTGCGTTGCCGCCTGGTCGAGTTCGTACAGCCTCAGCCTGGCCATCAGGTCCTTGCGTCGTCCTGCAAGGGTCTCGTAGCCGGCGCCAACGATGACGTACTGCTCGATCCCCTGACTCACGGCGGCTTCCAGGCAGTCCTCGCCATAGCGCGCCCGAAGGTAAACGGCTGGAATGATGGGCTTGATGTGCCGCAGGATGCCGTCGACGACCAGCCAGGACAGGAGTTTGCTGGAGACTACGCTTCGCCAGAATGGTCCACACATTGCGAGCGCCAGATCGTCGATGAACACCGGCGATGAAGCGCGGCGCACGTGCAGTGCGCGGGCTGCTGCGGCAAGCTCAGCCGTCTTGCTCGGACGCAATGCGGCGCGTTCAGGATTCGGCACTCTGTGACCCCCTCGGGATCGGACTGTCCATGGGTGCAGGGATGCCTGGCGGCGGATGCCGGGACTGCCGCACTGTTAGCAGAAGCGGTCTCGCCTGTCATGTTCCGGCCCACCACAGGCAGGCGGTGTCGTGGCACCGGTATTGTGATGGTGGGCGGCGTCCCGGCTTCCTCCGGTCGCCAGAGACGAGCGGGTCGTCGTGTCTTCCAGACCGTCGGATGAGCGTTCATCACCGGCGCATCGGCAACCTGGCGGAGCCAAGCCGAAGGAGCACGCCGGCATGCGCTCCCGGCGTGGTTGCAAGAGGGGCATGGAGACACCGCTCCAGGACAGCCGGCCCGCAGTCAAAGTGCGGGGATGGTGTCGGGGCGCACCACGCCCGAGAGACCGGCAAGGGCGTCAGGCACCAGGGCGAGAACGTGCAGCCGTTCCCGGTCACGTGTCTCGGCCAGCGTGATGCCGCGCGGCAGCGCGGGCTCGAACCCGTAGCGGCCGTAAAGGTCGCCGTCCCCAATGAGAACCACGATACGGTGCCCAAGGGCACGCGCCCGTTCCAGGGTGGTGTTGATCAGGACGCGGCTGATGCCGCGGCCCCTGTGGCTGAGGTCGACGGCGACGGGCCCCATTTGAATCGCCCGGGTTCCGGCGCCGATCAGCACCGGCCAGCACCGGATGGTGGCGACGATGCGCTCCTCTTCCAGAGCCACAAGGCTCAGTTTCGCTATCCTGCGGGAGCCCTGACGCAACCGCGCCGCCGGACTGTCGACAAGCCGGTGGCCCAGCGACATGCGGGCGATCGTCTCGACAGCGAACCTGTCGCAGGGCCGTTCTTCGATGATCACAACCAAGGGGAAAGACCGGGAATTCAGGCAGGATGAGGAGTCTGCCATAACACTGATCGTGACAGCGGGAAACAGTGCCCACGACAGGGGCCGCATTGGACGGCGATGGCTTTTTCCCTATACTGGACCGTACAGAGGGTATCGCCATGGCAGCCAAGCGGTGTGCTGTGCCACTCAAGGGGAGAACATCATATGAATGAAATAAGAACGTTACAGCAGAAGTATCGCGATGGTGGCATGAGTCGCCGCGACTTCTTGACCGCCATGGGCGCTCTCGGGCTCTCGGCTGCGGCCGCCAAGACCTATCTGACGGGTGCCGAAGCGCTGGCGGAAACGCCTGTGAAGGGCGGTACGGCAATCTATGCCAGCAATCTCCATGGTCCTGACGACCAGATGGACCCCATCGTCTTCACGTCGGGAATCGACTATACCCGCGGCCGGGCGACCTACAACAACCTGACCCAGATGCTCGACGACATGGTCATCCATCCGGAGCTGGCGGAGGAATGGTCAGCGAACAGCGATGCCACCGAGTTCACCTTCAAGATCCGCGAGGGTGTCGAGTTTCATGACGGGTCGCCCTTCACGGCCGATGACGTGGTGTGGAGCCTGAACCGGCACCTCGGCGACGACTCGCCTTCGGTGATCAAGGCCTTCTTTTCCAATGTCGTCAGTTGGGACAAGCTCGACAGCCATACCGTCCGGGCGGTTCTCAGCAGCCCGGACTCCGACCTGCCGGCGAAGTTGTCCGAAAAGCAGGCCAAGATTGTCAAGAAGGACACCGAGGACTTCCGCCAGGGAATCGGGACGGGTCCCTTCCTTCTCGAGTCCTTCGAGCCCGGAGTGCGCTCGACGCACGTGCGCAACCCGAACTACTGGCGCGACGGGGCAAACTTCGATGCTCTCGAGGTCACTGCGATCACCGTCGTGTTGTGTTGGGTTTAGGACATGTTTGATGTAGATGTCTATTTTTCCGGTACTGTCGTGTGCTAGATTTTCGTCTTTTTC
>JAJEBJ010000104.1 GCA_022822575.1 Alphaproteobacteria bacterium
CGGACCCGGGGTTCGCTGCGGTGGTAGACGGGGCGCACCTTGAGATCCACGGTCTTCAGGCTGCGGAAGGCCCGTTCCACCGAGCTCAGCCGCTTGTAGGCGCGCACCGTGCCGGGACCGTCGAGATCGCTCTCCGGCAGGCTGGTGCGGATCACGTAGAGGCCGTCGAGCCTGGCCTCGGCGGCGATGGAGGCGTCATCGCGGCGGAAGCTGAAGACACCGTCATCGTCGATGGACCACGTGACGTGCTTCGCCACCTTGTATCTGCCGATGACCTTGCCGACCCGCTCCCCGATCTTCTCTCTTCCCTTGAGACGGCGCTTGTCGCGCCTCGTCGCCACGGCGATGGCTTCGAGCAGGGCCTCGGTGGCCTCGAGCAACTCCTGTCGCTTGCGGGCCCGGTCCTCGGCCAGCAGCGGATTGCGGCACACCATGAGACGCTCGCCGGGATAGGCGTCGCTGGTGATCTCCACCAGGTCCCTCTCGTCGAAGAGCGACATCTCCACGTCGCCGGCCTCCACCAGTGAACGGATGGCCGGTCCCCTCAGGGCGCTGATCCAGTCCAGTCCCGCAGGCTTCACCTCCTTGCGGATCCGCGCCTCGGTCAGCATCCCCCGGTCTCCCACCAGAACCACCTTCGAGAGACCAAAGCGCTCCCGCAGCGTGGCGACCTGCGAGGCAAGCGTGGCCGGATCCGCCGTGTTGCCGGGGAACACCTGCACCGACACCGGACATCCCTCCCGGTCGCACAGAAGGCCGAACTCGATCTGCAGCTTGCCCTTCTTGCCGTCCCGGGAATGACCGCGCCTGGCCAGGGGACACGTCCTCCCCTCCAGCCACACCGAGGTCAGGTCATAGAGAACCAGGCAGCCCTCTTCTAGATGCCGCTTCGCCAGAGACCGCTCGATCCTCTCCTGGCGCTCCAGGAGCCAGTCCATGGCGCCGTAGAGGGCGTCCTCGTCCAGCTCATCATCGAGGGTCTCGCCCAGGGTGCTGACCGCGGTGGCCTCGGCCAGCCCCCGTGACGTGGCGAGCTTCGAGGCGGGCTCCAGGATCCTCGCTGCGATCATGGCCAGCACCTGATTGCGTCGGGCTGAGGACTTCGGGTCGATCAGCCTGTCCAGTCCCAGCTTCTTGAGTGTTCCCATCACCGCGGCGACATGGCCGTGGGGCAGGGAGCGGACGATGTCGAAGGCCTCGTCGCGTCCGACGAGGGGTTCGTTCTTCAGCAGGCGCCGCAGGGTCCGGACCTTCTCCATGGGCCATGAGGAGAGGTTGGCGACGGTGCGCTTTCTGATCTTGCCGTTCTCGCGCCATCCTTCGCGCAGGAGGACGGCGGGTGGAGAGTTGCGGTTGGGGACGATGTCTATGTACATGGCAACACATATGAGCACCCACACCAGTTCTGTCAACAGGAAACTTCATCGTTACATGGGAACACAATCACACCGCTACCGCGCCATTTTACCAGCAAGATCACCTGCTTGGCGTGATTCTCATGCTGAAATCAGGGGGAACTTCCGCCTAGGGAGTACTCCTGGATCATGCGGTAGTGGGAACCGTCGCTGCGCCGATGGCTCTCGTGAAGGGCGAAGGAGCGGATCTCGAATGGCGGAGATTCAAGCAGGTTGTTGGCAGCCACGAAGTCACCGATGCGGCGGGGCGAGGCGTTCTTGAGACGGGCGAGGGTGATGTGAGGATGGTACTTGCGTTCCCGCGGCGGCACACGCAGCTGCAGCAGCAAACCTTCCACCTTGTGGTGCAGCGCCACCAGGTCGTCGTGCGGACGGACTCCGGCATAGAGAAGGCGGGGATCGCGCCGCTTGCCGAAGAAGCCGACACCCGACACGTTGAGCGTGAACGCAGGATGACTGACAACGGCAAGGGCTTCGCAGATCTCGTCGGCCAGCATGGCTTCGAGTTCGCCCAGGTAGCGCAGCGTGATGTGCATGTTCTCTGCCGGCACCTGGCGCCCGCCCGGGATGCCGCCACCCAGTGCCGCCAGTCTTTCGGCAATGCTCGAGGGCACGGCGACGGCAATGAAAAGAGGCGGCGTCATGGTCCGGCGGTTGCACGTTCGAGAAGCCGGACTACATATGGCACCATTCTCTCGACAATCACCTCCACGCCCCGGGCGTTGGGGTGGATGCCGTCATCCTGGTTGAGTGACGGGACCATCGCCACACCATCGAGGAAGAACGGGTAGAGAATGGCTCCATGCTGATCGGCGAGTTCAGGGTAGATGGCATCGAAGGCGGTGACGTAGTCGGCGCCGAGGTTGCGCGGTGCGGCCATGCCGGCCAGCAGCACCGGAATGTTCCGCTGCCCGAGAACCGAGAGGATCCGGTCGAGGTTGGCCCGGCTGACGCCCGGATCGATACCCCTCAGGGCATCGTTGGAACCAAGGGCCACGATCGCAGCATCCACGCCGCCGGAAAGGGACCACTCCAGGCGTGCCAGCCCGCCGGTCGTGGTGTCGCCGGACACACCGGCATCGATGACCCTGACGTCGTGCTCCAGAAGATCCAGGACGGCGCCGAGACGGGCGACAAAGCTCTCGGCGGCAGGAAGGCCGTAGCCCGCCGTCAGACTGTCACCGAGCGCCAGGACGCGGAGTTCGGCGCTTGCCGCGGGGGCGCTCGCCAGGAGTCCCGCAACCAGAATCACCATGCGGCCAACGTGTCTCATCCGCGATGCCCGATCCCGTTGTCCGTCTGAGCAGCCTTCACCTGAGGCTCACCGGCGCCGCAGGCGCCGTCAACATCCTGCGGGATGTCACCCTTGTCGTCGAGGAGGGCTGCCACCTGGCCGTCATCGGTCCGTCGGGTTCCGGCAAGTCGTCCCTCCTGGCGCTGACAGCCGGACTGGAACGGCCGACTTCCGGCACGGTCGAGATCACCGGCCGGAATCTTGCCGCATTCGATGAGGACGAACTTGCGACGTTCCGCGGACGGACGATCGGCATCGTCTTCCAGTCCTTCCACCTGATCACAACGATGACGGCGCTCGAGAATGTCGCTCTCCCCCTCGAGCTGGCCGGCGACGCCGATGCCATCCGAAAGGCGCGGCGCGTGCTTGCGGAAACCGGGCTGGAGGCGAGGTCAGGACACCTGCCGGTGGAACTCTCGGGCGGCGAGCAGCAACGCGTGGCCCTTGCCCGCGCCCTCGTCAACCGTCCGCCGCTGCTTCTGGCTGACGAGCCGACAGGCAATCTCGACAACGAGACCGGCTCGGCGGTGACGGACCTGATGTTCGATGTCGCCGCGCAGGCCGGCGCCACGGTGATGCTGGTCACCCACAATCCCGACATGGCACGGCGCTGTCAGCGCACCGTCGCCATCGAGAACGGCACCTGCCGGGAGGTGGCGTGATCAGGCTGGCCTGGACCATCGCCCGGCGAAATCTGAAGGGCGGCAGGAGGAGGTTCTTTCTGGCCGTCTTTGCCCTTGCTCTCGGGGTCACGACCATTGCGGGCGTCGGCAGTTTCGGCGCCGGGCTCGTGGAGAGCCTGCGCGAGAACGGGCGTGTCATTCTGGGCGGCGACATTGCGTTGCGCACCACGTTCACACCGCCGGACGACGGGCAGATCCGGTGGCTGGAAGCGCGTGGCGCGCTGTCGCGGTCAGCCGACCTCTTCGCCATGGCGCGACCACCGGAAGGCGAACCTCTGCTGGTGAACCTGCGGGCCGTCGATGGCAGCTGGCCACTCTACGGCGAGGCGCTCATCGATCCCCCGATTCCGCTCGACCATGCCCTTGCGGAGGGCGCCATCGTCGACAGGGACTTTCTCGAGAACACCGGCCTTGACGTCGGCTCGTCATTTTCCCTGGGGGAAGCCGCGGTCCCCATCGTCGCAACTCTTGTCGACGAACCTGATCGGGCGAGCGCTCCCTTCCGCCTCGGCCCGCGGGTCATCCTGTCGCTGGACCGGCTGGAATCTGCGGGTATCGCCGGTACGGGCAGCCTCGTGCGTCACCTCGTCCGCATCAGGCTCGATGATTCCGGCAATGTATCCGGGGTTATCGCCGACCTGCAGGGGACCTTTCCGGACGCGACCTGGCGCATACGCAGTGCCGATGACGCCAACCCGTCGCTGCGCCGGTTTCTCGAGCGACTTTCCCTCTTCATCACCCTGGTCGGTCTGACGGCCCTCCTGATTGGAGGTATCGGCATGTCCAGTGCCGTCACCACCTATCTCGCCCGCCAGGTACCGACCATCGCCACCCTGAAATCCCTGGGCGCCTCGCAGCGGCTGGTTCTCACGAGCTATCTCCTCGAGATCGCCATCATGGCCGGATTCGGCATCGCTGCCGGGCTGATCGCGGGAGCAGTCCTTCCGGTCCTGGCGGCCGGACTGGCGGGCGAGTCGCTGCCCGTCTCCATCGCTGCGGACATACATCCAGGACCGCTTCTCATCGCCGCGGCCTGCGGCATCCTCATCACGCTGGTCTTTGCACTGCCGCCGCTCTTTCGCACGAGGGAAGTCTCTCCGGCCAGTTTGTTTCGTGTCACCGGGCTTCCCGGCACGACGCTGCGCCCACGCGACAGGCTGACAGTCGTTCTCCTGGCTGCGGGCGTGGTGGCGATTGCCATCGTGGCCGGCAACGAGCGTCTTTTCGCTGCCCTCTTTTGTGCCGCCATCCTTGCCGTTCTCGTGCTGTTCCGTCTCGTCGGCCAGGGATTGTCCCGTCTGGCACGATTCGCCGGCAGACCGCGCCTTGTGGCGTTGCGTCTGGCGCTCGCCAGTCTCCATCGTCCGGGAGCGGGGACGGTTCCGGTGTCCGTGGCGCTCGGAACCGGGCTTGCCGTTCTCGCGGTCATCGCCGGTGTCGAGGCGAATCTTGCGAGAGAGCTCGATGTGGCCTCCTCGCGCAAGGTTCCGGCCTTCTTCGTGATCGACATCCAGTCCGATCAGATCGATCCGTTCATCGATACGGTAACCGCCCGCCGGGATGTCACGGCAGTCGAGTCATCCCCCGCCATGCGTGGCCGGGTGACCGCCATCAATGGCGTGCCGGTGGCTGACGCAACCGTTGATGACGATGCCCAGTGGTCCATCAACTCCGATGTCGGCGTCACCTACCAGGGGACGCCGGGGAACGCCACAGTCGTCGCCGGCGAATGGTGGGAGGAAGACTATGGCGGGCCACCGCTTCTGTCCTTCGATGCCGAACTTGCCGCCGGCTACCACATCGGTGTCGGGGATACCCTGACCGTCAACGTGCTCGGCAGGGAGATCACGGCACGGATCGCCAACCTGCGGCACATCGACTGGGCGTCCGCCGGACTCAACTTCGTTCTCGTGTTCTCGCCCGGCTTGCTCGAGGCGGCTCCGCACACCCACATCGCGACCCTTCATGCGGACGCCGATGCCGAGAATCCGCTGCGCCGGGAACTTGCCCGGATGTTTCCCAACATCTCCATCATCAGCGTACGCCATGTCATCGAGGACATTCGCGACATGCTGGAGAGCGTCGATTCGGTCGTCCGCGGCATCGCCTTCATCGCCTTTGCCAGCGGATTGATCGTCATCGCCGAAACAGTCGTGGCTGCACAGAGGCGGCGCCTTGGAGAGGCGGTCATTCTCAAGGTTCTGGGCGCCACGAGGCCCCTGGTGCTGTCCGTCTTCACCCTCGAACACGCGATTCTCGGAACCGCGATCGCCCTTCCGGCCCTCATGGTGGGTACCGCTGCATCCTGGGCGATCGTGACCTTTGCCCTTGAACTTGCCTGGGTCATGCCGTGGTCAGCGACACTTGCCCTCCTCATCCTCGCCCTCGGCGTGTCGCTCGTCGCCGGCATCGTGACGGGATGGACCCTGCTTTCGGCTCCGGCAGCTCCGGTCCTGCGCAATGCCTGACCAGGGGCGCTACCATGCGGTCTTGACGGTTCGCCCCCGGATCACACATAAATGACAGGGCAACCGGGCATGACGCCCGGTGTACCTTCCGAACGACACAACCAGGGATGAAGAACATGGCTTTCGGCAACGCAGGACCCCGCGCTGCTGCGTTCACCCGGACAACGGCCCTCTACGATGAAGGTCTGCGCAGCTACATGCTGCGCGTCTACAACTACATGGGTGTGGCGCTTGCCATCACGGGCATCATCGCCTTCGGTACGGCGCAACTGTCGGTTGTCACCAACCCGCAGGGCGACATCATCGGATTCACCCAGCTGGGCGTCCTTCTGTTTGGCTCGCCTCTCCAGTGGGTGGTCATGTTGGCGCCCCTTGGCCTCGTCTTCCTGTTCTCCTTCCGCCTCCACAAGATGTCTCCATCGTCCGCCCAGATGGTGTTCTGGATCTTTGCGGCCCTGATGGGGCTCTCGCTGGCAACGATATTCATCGCCTTCACGCAGGAGAGCATCGCCCGGGTCTTCTTCATCACCGCGGTGACCTTCGGCGCCATGAGCCTCTATGGCTACACTACCAAGCGGTCCCTTGCGGCATGGGGTTCGTTCCTCTTCATGGGCCTGATCGGCGTCATCATCGCCATGGTGGTGAACATCTTCCTGCAGAGTTCCGCACTCCAGTTCGCGATCTCGGCGATCGGCGTCATCGTGTTCGTCGGCCTGACGGCCTACGACACTCAGCGCATCAAGGAGAGCTATGACGTCCACATGAGCGGCGCGATGATGACGAAGTCGGCCATACACGGAGCCCTGAGGCTCTACCTCGACTTCATCAACCTCTTCATCATGCTCATCCAGCTGCTCGGTGTCGCCCGCAGCGACTAAGGCGCGCCAGCCAAGGTGCACATCAAGACGGCCCGGCTCCTGTCGGGCCGTTTTTTGTTGGTGTTGACGGCTGCCGGTGACTGCAGGCACCGTTCGTTTTCCCACGTGCCGCGGCTGATGGCAGGAGGATGTCCATGCTGACGCCCGAACAGGTACGGTTCTATCACCGTGAAGGCTATCTTCTTGTCGAGGATGTCTTCGATGGATCTGAAGTCGCCGAACTCAACCGCGTGACGGACAGCTACATCGAACGCTCTCGGGAGATTGCAGCAAGCGATTCCCTCTTCGATGTGGCGCCGAATCACACGGCGGAAAGCCCGATCGTGCGGCGCATCAAGAATCCGGTTGCCCTCGACAAGGTCTACGCCCGCGCCGCCCGCAAGGAACGTCTGCTCGACATCGTCGAGTGCCTCATCGGTCCGGGCGTGCGGTTCGACCACTCCAAGATGAACATCAAGACCCGGGGTGGCCAGGCGGCGATCGACTGGCACCAGGACTGGGCCTTCTACCCCCATACGAACGACGATTTGCTCGCTGTCGGCGTCTATCTCGGAGACTGCACCCTGGAGAACGGACCGTTGATGGTGATTCCGGGAAGCCACAGGGGCCCGGTCTTCGATCACCATCACGAGGGTCTTTTCGTGGGGAGCTGCAGTGCCGGCGAACTCGGTGCGCTTCCCGAAGACGCGGTGCCTCTTGCCGGAAGGGCGGGTTCGATCACGATTCACCACGTGCGCACGCTGCACGGGTCCCTGGAGAACCGGTTGCGCCGGGACCGCCGCCTGCTCCTCTTGTGCTACATGGCGATTGATGCCTGGCCGCTTGCCAGTGCCGGATCATTCGATCTCGCCGAGTTCGACAGCCGCATCCTCAGGGGCGAGCCGACCCTTCAGCCGCGCCAGGAGGCCCTTCCCGTGCGCGCACCGATCCCCAGAATCCCCGACTCCGATTCAATCTTCGAGGATCAGGAGATGGTCGCCGGGCGGTCATTCGCCACGTGAAGCGCCAGACGGCCTCTGCCAGGCACTCTTCATGTCCACGCAGGACTGTGTTGACGGCTTCCTGAATCACGTCGGCCAGCGGCCCCTGGAGGAACGAGAGCGCGGGACGGTCAACCAGCGGGCGTCGAAGTGCGCGAGACCTCGATGGCGGGTGGCGATGTCAGGGTCTGGAAGATGACGCAGTAGCGTTCGGTCAGCTTCATCAGGCGATCCAGGCTGTCGTCATCGGCATCCGTATCGAGTGTGAAGCCAAGGCGAATGGACCTGAATCCCACAGGCGTGTCGCGGTCGATCCCGAGCGTGCCGCGAAAATCGAGATCGCCTTCGGCGGTGATCGTCCCATCTTTCAGGGCGATGCCCAGCGCGCTCGCCACGGCATTCAGCGTGACGCCGGCACAGGCCACCAGGGCCTCGAGGAGCATGTCACCGGAACAGGCGGCAAGGCCATCTCCTCCCGTTGCGGGGTGGAGACCAGCCCTGATCATGGCCTTCGAGGTTTCCACGCTGCACGTGACATCGTCGAGCCCGATGCTTCCCGTGGCCCGAAGAGTGACGACCGCGGCATCGGGTTCGTCGCGGTAGCGCTCCTTGAGGGGTGCCTGCATGGTGCGCAGGGTCTCACCGTCGATCATCGTCTTCCTCCTCCGCTGCCGTTCGTCGTGCTCATCCCGCAAGCGAGATCAGCTTGCGGGGCAGGGTGTTGAAGTTCTCGCATCCCGTTTCCGTGACGAGGATCATGTCCTCGATGTTGAAGCCACCCAGGCTGCTCGCGTAGTAGGGAACCTCGAGGCTCATGACCATGCCGGGCTCGAAGGGTGTGTCGTTGGGTCCGATGAAGGGTGGCTCCTCGACCTGATCGTCGAGCCCGATCGAATGGCCGACATGTCCCCGGCTGTAGTTCGGCAGGCCGCGATTGCGGACCTCTTCGATGGCCGCATGGAAGACCTCGCCCATGGTGATCCCCGGACGGATCATCGACAGCGCCTTCTCGAAGGCCGCCTCGAGGGCATCGTGGACCATCCGGGCCTGGGGCTCCGCCTCGCCGAGACAGAACACCCGGCAGCAATCGCTCCAGTAGCCGTCGAGTTTGACGCCGCAATCGAGCTTGAGAATGTCTCCCTGGCGAAGAACGCGCCCGCCGCCCTTGCCGATGTGGGGGAAGACGAAAGAGCCCTGGTACTCGCCCGCAATTTCGTTGCCGGCGAGCGCATCCATGACACCCATCTCGTAGTTGCATCGGATCTGCGAAAGGTGCTGACCGTCCTCCACGCACGAGACCACGCGTTCGATCCCTTTCTCGAAGAGCGTGGCGGCATGGCGCAGCAACGCGATTTCCCGAGGGTGCTTGATCTGGCGCAGGGCGTACATGATCTGCGAACAGTCGACGAACGAACAGTCGGGATTGGTCGCTTCGAAGAGGTCTGCCGACTCCTTCTTCATCACGCCCAGATCCGTGCCGATGGTTCCGCCGAGGAGCCCGCGTTCGTCGAGGAGAGTGCGGACAAGACCATGGATCTCGCCCGGATCGTACTGCTCCGGCCGGACGGGTATCGCTTCGCCTGGGTAGTCGTTCGCCCTGCCGGTGACCACGTCAATGTCGCGTGCCTCGATCCACATGCCGTACGTGCGGATGTCCCGTATCACGGACCGGGCCTTGGCTTCGTCCGAGGAATACTCGTTGACGATGAGCACGGGTGGTTGTGCGGGGTCGGCGGGGACGATCGCCATGTCCGTTCCCATCATCGTCCAGCCCAGCTCGATGAAGGCGCTCTGGAAACCGGACACGTAATGGATGTTGGGCGCGGTGTAGGCGATGTAGGCGTCGAGGCCCTCCTCTTTCATCCTCCGGCGCAGCTCATCCAGGACACGCTCATGCATCGGCCATGCCCTCAGGCGGGTTCAAACTCCCCGAGGCGAAAGCGTGTCCCGTCGGGCAGCAGGGCGGGCTTCACCGTGTCGCGGTGGAGCGAAGGCGCCACACCGTGGGTGATGAAGGCATAAGCGCCCGAGTCCCACATCAGGCTCTGCATGTGCTGGTAGATTTCGTCGCGCTTGGCATCGTCCGTCTCGGTGAGTGCACTGGCGTTGAGGTCGCTGAACTCCTGGTCGCACCAGCGTTCCCAGTTCCACACGCCCACCTGATCGCAGGTGAACCAGGCCGTCGCCCAGCTTGGATCAGGTGCCATGTTGTAGGTGTTGAGAATGAGCTGAACGTCCTTCCACATGTCACCGGCGGATTCACTCCCCAGCGACCAGAAATGACCGGCGTCATTCTGGTTGATGGAGACCTCGACGCCGATGTCGGCAAGGTTGCTCTGGATGATCTGCGCCGTGGCGGCGTTGGTGGTCGATGCCAGGATGTCGAGAGTCAGAACAAGCCCCTCGGCCCCGGCTTCGGCGATGAGCGCTCTCGCGGCGTCCGGATCGGGTTTCGGCGGCTCGATGTCCCTGTGGCCGAGAAGGCCGGGACCGATGATGCCCGTAGCCGGCAGGGCCGCACCGAAGTAGGCCGCCTCGAGAATCTGATCCACGTCGATGGCCTGCTGGATGGCGCGGCGGATCCTGATGTCCTGAAGCACAGGGTTGTCCACGTTCATGCCGAGCCACGTGTAGTCAAGCGTCGGCTTGATCACCAGGACACCACCTTCGGGGGGATCCTCCCTGAGACGTGGCAGGGACGATGCCGGGATCCGGGTGAAGTCGATTTCACCTGCCACGAAAGCCAGTTCCGCGGCGTTCTCGTCATCGATGGGAAGGAGTTGTATCTCGTCGAACCCTGCCGGCGTGCCGTAGTAGTCCGGATTGCGCCCGAGCACGATTCTCTGGTTGGGCTGCCAGTCCTTGAGCATGTAGCGCCCGGAGGTCGCCGGTGGATCGGTGGTGAATGTGCCTCCGGCGTCTTCCACCGCCTGCTTGCAGACGATGGCGGCGGTATGCCACGGAAGCGTGCTCCACCACAGCGGTGCGAAGTACTCCTTCAGGACGATGACACCCTCGAGATCCCCGGTGACCTCCACATGATCGAGGGCCGACCAGTCGCTGGCGCTCCAGGCCCCGAGGTCGGGATCGATGACACGTTCGAAGGAAAACTTCACGTCCTCGGCCGTCATCTCGCCATAGCCACCGGTCCAGCGAATTCCCTGCCGCAGGCGAAAGGCGATACGGGTCTCGTCGATCTGCTCGATCATTTCGGCGGCATCGAGGTCCCAGCGCCACTCGTCACCCGGCCGGAAGGCTATGAGGCGGCTGTAGATGGCGTCGACGACATCGGAATCGCTGGGCGAGGATCGAAGTGGCGGGTCCAGGGACTTGAGATCGGTCAGTGTGCGGGCGCGCAGCACCGTCATCTCTTCCGCGCGAACCACGCCCGGAAGGAGCGCGGCCGCGGCACCTGCACCAGCAAAACCCTTGAGAGTGTGACGCCGCGAAAGTGGTTGGTTGAACATGGTCTCTTCCCCCCTGGAATCACCCTTCTGTTGGAAACTATCAGCCAATGGTTGCGCCGGCGTCAACGGATTCGACGCTGGACATGACCTTTGGAATTGCATCACATTGGAACACTGTCTGCCAACAATTGAGGGGAGTGAGACATGTCCAGTGATCGGTTGAAACTGTCCCGTCGCCGTTTCATGGAAACAACGGCCGCGGGCGTGGCAGGAAGCACGCTGGCGATGACCGGCACTGCCGCACGGGCCCAGGAAGCGGGCGATACCCTGAGGACGAGGAACT
>JAJEBJ010000138.1 GCA_022822575.1 Alphaproteobacteria bacterium
GGCTCTACGAGGATCTCGTAACCTCATCCCTGAAGCGCGACATCGAGATCCTGCGCCGGGAGAACTGGAGGGTTGACACCGACGAGGCCGATGAGACCCAGCACGCCGATTTTCTGGCCCGCCATGTCGCGGATCAGTTGCGTCGTGCCCTGGACGGGATGTCCGCGGACCGCCAGATTGAACTGGTGAACCGTGTGCTCGACATGCTTGGCGAATACGGCGTGTCGGATGACGAGCACATTGTCGGTGCGGTGGAACTGCTGCTTGAGGTGGTCAGACGGCAGGGACTTCAGGATCCGCAGTTTGCAAGGCCCCGGCCGATACAGTCATTGCGCCATACCGGTCTTCTCGTCAACGGCCGTCGCGATGTCCAGATCTCCGGTGAGATCGCCCGTGAAATCCCGAGCGCCGACGGCATAGATCTCCTGTGCGCGTTCATCCGCTATTCAGGGTTGCGACTGTTCCGGGAGGAACTCAGGGAACGATTGCTGGTCGGCGTTCCCGTACGCGTCATCACCACGGTCTACGCGGGGTCGACGGAACCCCGGGCTCTCGACGAGCTTCGCCAACTCGGAGCCCACGTGAAGGTTTCCTATGATGTCGCCCGCACCCGTCTCCATGCCAAGGCATGGCTCTTTCGCAGACAGAGTGGTTTTCATACTGCCTACATCGGCTCATCGAACCTCACGCACTCGGCCCAGGTAGACGGCCTCGAATGGAACGTGCGGGTCAGCGCGTCGCGAAATCCCGAAGTGATCGAACAGTTCCAGGCCACCTTCGAGCAATACTGGGAGGAGCCGGAGTTCGAGGACTACGATCCGGAAAGGGACGGTGAACGCCTTGTCGTGGCTCTCCGGAACCAGCGAAGCAGCGCGCCGGGTGTCCCGTTCATCAACATCGACGCCGTTGCCAAACCGCACCAGCAGGCGGTCCTGGAAGCCCTCGAGGCGGAAAGGCGAAAGGGACACGTCCGCAACCTCGTGGTGGCTGCCACAGGAACAGGAAAGACATGGATCGCTGCCTTCGACTTCCGCCAGCTGCAGAAACACCACCGGGCCCAGTCCCTGTTGTTCGTTGCCCATCGCAAAGAGATTCTCGCCCAGAGTCAGCAAGTTTTCCGAATTGTCCTGGGTGATCCCTCCTTTGGCGAGTTGCTGGTCGCCGGCGCGCGTCCGCAGGAGGGGCGGTACGTCTTTGCTTCCGTGCAGTCCCTGCAGAACCGCATTGACGGCATCGATCCGTCGGGATTCGATGTCGTCATCATCGATGAGTTTCATCACGCTGCGGCCGGCAGCTACGAGCGTCTTCTGAAGCGCCTGCGGCCCAGGTTCCTCCTCGGTCTCACGGCCACCCCGGAGCGTGCCGATGGCAAGTCGATCCTCGCTTGGTTTGATGGCCGCATCGCCTCCGAATCACGGCTCTGGGACGCCCTTGATCAGGGACTCCTGTGCCCGTTCCACTACTTCGGGATCAACGACGACACGGATCTTTCGCAGGTGCGCTTCCAGCAGGGCCGCTACTTGGTGGCGGAACTCGACACGCTCTTCACCGGAGATCACGCACGCGCGCACCGGATCATCCAGGCCGTCGGCGAATACGTTCCCGAGCCTGACGGCATGAAGGCCCTGGGATTCTGTGCAGGAGTTGGCCATGCACACTTCATGGCACAACAGTTCACCCGCGCAGGATTCAGGGCCGTGGCGCTTGATGCCGCGACACCGCACGCCGTTCGTGACAGGGCACTCTACGATCTTCACAGAGGCGATCTCCACGTTATCTTCACTGTCGACCTCTTCAACGAGGGGGTCGATATTCCCGGAGTCGACACCATTCTCATGTTGCGTCCGACCGAGAGCGCCACGGTCTTCCTGCAGCAGCTGGGCAGGGGATTGCGCTGGGCCGAGGGCAAACGGGTGCTGACCGTTCTCGATTTCGTCGGACAGGCCCGCCGCGAGTATCGCTTCGACATGCGCTATCAGGCCCTCATCGGCGGTACCAGACGGCAGATCAAGGAGGCCGTCGAGAACAACTTCCCGCTGCTTCCGCCGGGCTGTGCGCTCAGACTGGATCGTGTCGCCAGACAGAACATCCTGGAGAACCTGCGGCATGCCATTCACGCCGCGCGCCGTCACCTGTTGGACGAGCTGCGTGCCCTTGGCTCCACGACCAGGCTTGGCGCCTTTGTCGAGGCCTCCGGAGCCGAACTTCACGACATCTACCGCAATCCTTCACAGGGTCACTGCTTCACCGACCTGCTTCAGCGCGCCGACCTCGGATCCGGGACGGGAGACATGTCGTTTCTGAAGGCAGTTGGCCGCATGCTGCACGTGGACGACCACGAGAGACTCGAGACCTGGCGCTCCCTCCTGGCAAACGATGATGGTGTGCCTGTGGGAGATCTTCCTCCTCGACGGCGTCGCCTTGCCTGGATGTTCTTCGGGCTTCTGGCCGGCGACAGGCCGCTTGGCGACGCCGATGATGTCTTCGCCGCCATTCGTGCCTGGCCCGACATGCGCGATGAACTGATCGACCTCCTCGACATTCTCAACGATCGCACGCGCACCCTTGCCCAACCGCTCGAAGACAGAAAAGCGAACCCGCTGGCCAGTCATGCCACCTATTCGCTCGTGGAAATCACCGCCGCCTATGGCCTGACCGACGCCAGGGGCATTCTCAAGCGACCACGCGAAGGTGTGCTCTGGGAGAAGACGACAGGAACTGATCTGTTGTTTATCACCCTGGAGAAGTCAGAGAAGGACTATGCACCGTCGGTTCGCTATGCCGACTACCCTGTCGCGCCGCATCTCTTCCACTGGGAGACCCAGAATTCGACATCGCCCGAGTCCGACACCGGCCGCCGGTACATCACAGGAAGCGGAAAGGT
>JAJEBJ010000053.1 GCA_022822575.1 Alphaproteobacteria bacterium
CCCCATGGAGCTGTTTCGCCGAATGTACGGCGACGGGGTGGTCCAGGACGTTCTCAAGAGTACGATCGAGGAAAGTTCGAACGACGCACTTTCGGAACAGAAGATCCGCCAGGCGATGCCGGCAACAATCCAGGATGTCTCATTCTCGCAGGGCGAGAATCTCGAGTACGTTCTGGCCGTCGAGGTCATGCCCGATATCGCGCCCCTCGATCATTCGGGTATCGTTCTTTCCGCCCCTGTCGTTGAAATCAGCGAAAAGGATATCGATGAAACTGTCGATGTACTGGCGCGTGCTGCCGGCACACCGGACGTTCTCGACGATGCCACCGGGGTCATGCTCAACGACCGCATCACGGTCGATATCGAGGTTCTGGTGGATGGTGAAAGGAACGATGATTTCAGTGTCACGAACCAGGACATGATACTGACTGAACGGAGCCTTCCGGCCAAAGTTCTTGAAGCCGTCAAGGGTCTCACCACGGGTGACAGTGTCGAGGTCGAGGACCTGGCGCCCGGTGCCGAGGAAGAGAGCGGCTCCATGGCTCTCTTTCGCATCAGTCTCCTGAAGGCGGAGCGCATGGTTCCCCACGCTGTCGATGACGACCTCGCCGTGCGATATGGCTGCGACGACCTCGACAACCTTCGCGCAGATGCGCGCAAGGAACTGGAAGGACACTTCACGTCATTCGCCCGCGCACATACCAAGCGCCGTCTTCTCGACCATCTGAACGAATCCTGTGAGTTCGAAGTTCCGTCCGGTCTTGTCGAAAACGAGTTCCAGTCGGTCTGGAAGCAGGTGGCACCCGCCCTTGAGCAACAGGACATGGACGAGGAAGAAGTCGACAGGGAACGCGAGGACTACCGCGCCATCTCCGAGCGACGGGTTCGTCTCGGCATGCTGCTCGCCGAGGTCGGCAGGGATGCCGGCATCCAGATTGATCAGACGGACATGCAAACGGCCCTCATTCAGCAGGCGACACGATATCCCGGACGGGAAGCCGAGGTGGTGCGACATTTTCAGGAGCACCCCGAACATCTGCGGCAACTCACCGCGCCCATCCTGGAGGACCGCGTGGTCGACCATATTCTGGACGCTGCGACATGCGAGGAAGAGGCCATGGATGTGGAGACATTCCTCGGGCTCGACAGCGAGGAAGACAGCGTGGAGGCCACTGATGCCGGACGCCACTACATGGAGGCTGCGAGGCGCGTCATGCGCAACCACGAAGAACGGATGCAGGCGGCAACCGCCTCCGCGGAAAGTGCGGCCGCTGACGGAGGCGACGATGACGCGGATGCCGCCGAAGGAGTGGAAGAGGCTTCCCGATGATGAGGGATGCCGATGACATCCATGCCAACACCCTTGTGCCCATGGTGGTGGAGCAGACGGCGAGAGGCGAGCGCGCCTACGACATCTATTCACGCCTGCTCAAGGAGCGGATCATCTTTCTGACCGGTCCGCTCGATGATCATGTCTCGAGTCTCCTTTGTGCCCAGATGATCTTTCTCGAGGCCGAGAATCCGACGCGTGACATCGCGCTTTACATCAACTCGCCAGGTGGCACGGTCACTGCGGGCCTCGCGCTGTATGACACCATGCAGTACGTCCGTCCGGAAATTCAGACGCTGTGCATCGGTCAGGCGGCGTCGATGGGAGCCTTGCTGCTGTGTTGCGGCACCAAGGGCCGTCGTTCGGCCCTTCCCCATGCGCGGGTCATGTTGCATCAGCCATCGGGAGGGGTCCGGGGCCAGGCATCCGACATCGAGATCCATGCCCGGGAGATCGTTCAGGTGCGCCGTCGTCTCAATGACATCTTTGCGCGTCACAGCGGCCAATCTCTCGAGGCTGTGGAAGAGTGCATGGAGCGTGATACGTTCATGACACCGGCACAGGCACTGGATTTCGGCCTCATTGACGAGGTGGTCCGCTCGCGTGGTGACACGAAGGCCGCCGGGGATGCCTGAACGGGACGGACTTGCACATCTGCTGCCGGTTGTGTTGACATGCCGGTGTTGCGGTTTTGAGGGGGGCAGTGTCTCATGAGCAAGAAGGGCGACTCGAAGAACACGCTCTACTGTTCCTTTTGCGGCAAGAGCCAGCACGAGATCCGCAAGCTGATCGCCGGTCCGACGGTGTTCGTCTGCGACGAATGCGTTGAACTCTGCATGGACATCATCCGCGAGGAGAATCGCGGCTCGGTGGTAAGGTCGCCGCGAGGCGATGTTCCGACACCGCGCGAGATCAACAACATTCTCATGGACTACGTGGTCGGCCAGGATACCGCCAAGCGTATTCTCTCCGTGGCGGTCCACAACCACTACAAGAGACTCGATGGCGGAGACCGCAGTGAGCAGGTGGAGCTGGCGAAATCCAACATCCTGCTCATTGGCCCCACCGGCTCTGGCAAGACTTTGTTTGCCCAGACGCTCGCCCGCATCACCGACGTTCCCTTCGCCATGGCGGATGCCACGAGCCTGACGGAAGCCGGCTATGTCGGCGAAGACGTCGAGAACATCATCCTCAAGTTGGTGCAGGCGGCCGACTACAATGTTGAACGCGCCCAGCGCGGCATTGTCTTCATCGACGAGGTAGACAAGATCGCGCGCAAGTCCGAGAACCCTTCGATTACCCGGGACGTCTCCGGTGAAGGAGTGCAGCAGGCTCTCCTGAAGATCATGGAAGGTACGGTTGTTTCGGTGCCGCCCCAGGGTGGACGCAAGCATCCGCTCCAGGAGTTCCTGCAGGTCGACACGACCAACATCCTGTTCATCTGCGGAGGCGCCTTTTCGGGACTCGACAAGATCATCACCGCTCGCGGGAAGCCGACCGCCATTGGATTTGGCGCCGACCTGCGCACGCCGGAGGAACGCCAGTTGGGCGCCATCCTGCGGGACGTGGAGCCCGAGGACTTGCTCAAGTACGGACTGATTCCGGAGTTCGTCGGCCGGCTTCCGGTCATTGCCACGCTCGATGAACCGGACGAGGAGACC
>JAJEBJ010000282.1 GCA_022822575.1 Alphaproteobacteria bacterium
CCTCTCGTTGAGCATGGCGGTGTAGATCGCCCGCCCTGCCGGGCGGTTCATCCGGTTGGCGCACACCCTGTCCAGGAACCGGCAGGCATCCGGCCCGGTCACCTCGATCTTGCCGAAAGTCGACTGATCGAAGATGGCCGCTTCCTCATGTGCGGCCCGAACCTCGCGCTCCACCGCATCGTGCCAACACGGCCTTCCGAAACTCAGCGTCGGCTCTTCCGTCCTGCCAAAATAGAGTGGCCGCTCCCAGGCATGGACCTGGCCGAGATGCGCACGTTCTTTCTTCCAGCGCCGATCGAGCGGAGCCGTCCGCAATCCGCGTCCGCTCTTCCATTGTCGGCCCGGATAGGTGATTTCGTAGTGCTTGCCGAGCACTTCCGGCACCCGGGCGGTCAGGGCCTCGACAGAATTCAGTTCGGGCGGGAAACGCTTCGGATCGGCCTCGTTCAGATCGACGGGCATGTGACCGTGCTGGATGCAGTGCGCGAGCGCCATGCCGGCTCCGCCGCCCGTGGCGACACCGACCGAGTTCATCCCGCATCCCAGAAACAGACCGCGCGTCTCCGCCGTCTCGCCCAGCATGAACGTGCCGTCCGGCGTGAAGCTCTCGGGACCGTTCAACAGCATCCTGACGTTGGTGAATTCGAGCATCGGGAGCCGGTGAAGCGCGTTGACCATCATCGGCTCGAAATGGTCCCAGTCCTCCGGCAGCAATTGAAAGGCGAAGTCCTTTCCGAGGGCGTCTGGCGAGATCGGCTTGCCCATCGGTTCGAAGCAGCCGACAAGAAGGCCCCCGCTCTCGTCGCGGACGTAGAGATGGCCGTCGTGGTCCGACAGCGCGGGCAAGTGGCCCGAAAGGCCCTCCACGGGCCTTGTCAGCAGGTAGAAATGCTCGCACGGCCATACGGGGACCTCCACCCCGGCCATGGCGCCGGCTTCACGGCTCCACAATCCGGTGCACAAGGCTGCGGCATCGCATCGGATCGTGCCCCGGTCGGTCTCGATTGCATGGACCTTGTGGTCACGAGTCAGGATGCCGGTTACTGCAGTGTTTTCGAAGACCCGGCCACCCCGCGTCTTCGCCCCCTTGACCAGCGCTGCGCACAGGTCCGACGGACTGACCCGTCCATCATCCGCCGACCAGACTGCCCCCAAGACATCATCGGCGTTCATCAGGGGCCAGCGTTCTCCGGCCTCCTCCCGTCCGATGGTCTCCGCGTTCACGCCGAAGAGGCGGGCCAGGGCCGCCTGGCGCCGGATATGGGTCAGGCGATCCGGGTTGGTGGCGATGGAAAGCGATCCCATATTGATCCAGCCGGTCTGCTGGCCCGTTTCCTCTGCCAGCTTCGAATAAAGCTCGATGGAGTAACGGATCAGTTCGGTCAGGTTCCTTGTCGACCGTAGGGCGCGCACCTGGGCGGCCGAGTGCCAGGTTGTGCCTGAAGTCAGTTGGTTGCGCTCGATCAGGACCGCGTCGGTGACGCCGTTCGCGACAAGATGATAGAGCGTCGAACACCCCATGATGCCGCCGCCGACAATGACCACCGATGCGTGCGACGGTACGTCCGTCACGTTTCACAACCCCTCGCGAACGGGATTGGCAGGATCCGGACTTGCCGAGAGGCCGGCAATCTGCTCAGGCAGGATGCCACTCGGCTCGCGGACTGCTTCCGGCAACCCCGAAGTCGATCCTTCGGATCGCCATGGCCGGCTGGCCAACCTGAGCCGGCCCTTGGGGCGCAACGACGCTTCGCAGATTGCCTCCGCATTCGACGCATTGTCTTCACATGGGCTAACTCAGGCGCAGGGTGTCGCCCTGACGGGCGAATCGGGAGTTGGGAGCCAGACGTTGAAGCGCCTCTTCGCGGCGGACGAGGTCGTCATCTCCAAGGTCCGGTGGATGATCCGTGATCACCAGTCTGGCGGCTGACGCTTCCTGCACGAGGGAAGAGATGGCTTCCGGGGCGCCGCCTGCGATCAGGAGATCGGCGGCGCGAGCGAAGTCGCAGAACGCGTTGCCGTCTTCGTGGTGAGAGATGCCGGCCGCCCAGGCGAGCGACCAGCCGTCGCCGTTGAAACGGTAAGCCGTTCCCGGCATCGAGCCGCCAAGGGGCAAGGTGGTGACCGTGATGTCCGACGCGAGCGCAACGGGCATACCGGGTTCTAGGTCATGAAAGGTGACGGTGGCGTTGAAGATATCGGGAGAGACGGGGAACACGGGATCGGACATCAGCCGTCGGAGTTCCGATCTGATGACTCCTCCGGTGCTGTAGAGGGTGAAGCGGTTCTCGGCGGAAAATGCCGGAGCGAAGAACGGGATCCCGATGGTGCGAACGACGGTAGGCCGGCTGAAGAAGACGTGTCCCTCCAGAGGCCCCCTGGCGAGCAGCGACAATCCGCATGTCCGCATGCCGGAACCGGCATCGAGAATCAGCAGCGTGTCTCCGGCCGTGATGGCGATGCACGTTGAATGACCGCCGAAAGCACGTGTCGACGGCCCGTCCTGGGGAGCGGACCGGACCCCGTGGAAGGTCACCAGCGGCCCGTCTGACCGGTCAGGTTCGGGTGAGGGCGCCAATGACGGCGTCGACGATGTCATCGGCGCGGCCACGTAGTTCGGCCTCGTTCAGAGGCTGGATCGGATGACGGACATACACCACGGCAGGGTCGAAGCCGTGGAGGTCGCGCCAGGACGCAACGCCGCTCGCGAATTCCTCGGAAACCAGTGCCACCGCCGGTGTGCCCATGCGATCGATATCCAGCATGTCCTGCAGACTGCACGACGTACAGGAACCTCAATCGGCAAGGCCTTCAACCACGGCATCGCACTCGGTGGCGATCCGGTCGATCACGGCACCCGGCGCCGGTTTGGTAAAGGTCGGCTTGGCATACCGGCCGGTGCGGATCCCGCGTTCGCCAAGAAGCCTCTCGAGGTGATCGAGAACGACATCGCCCTGGCGCTTGCGAATGTCGAGAAGGCCGACAGTGAGACCTTCCAGGGACCGGTGCCCCGCCACGCGCTGACGTGCCGGCGAGGCACGGGCCGCCGTGGGGTCGAGAAGGATCGTTGTCAAGGTTCTACCTCCCTTGTGACAGGCTGACTCCCCATGGGGCCGCTTCCCCATCCCTGGATGATAGTGGAAAAGAGTCCGGCATGGCTACCTGCGCGTGTGACGAGGAGGTCGCCGGATTCGAACATCGGCGCCCCTCCTCCAGGATCTGCTGTCGCGTCGTGCAGAGCCGCCTCGATCCGAGCCCGGTCCCAGCCTGATTCCCGGAATATCCGCCAGAACTCACCGGCAATCACCAGCAGCACTCCACCGCCGCGCCTGGACGAGCGCATCTGGCTCATTGCCTCGAGCGACCGTGCGAGGCTGGCCACGAGATCCTCGGCCGTGCGTGCTGTCTCGTCGTTCATGATCGAGGTTCCGCAGAATCCGAAGACGGTGACGGCTGAGCGTCCTTCATCGATTCCCCTGGAGGCAGCCAGAGTCTGCCAGGCCGGATCACTCTCGTCCTCGGCAAAACACAGGCCGTGCTTGCCCGGATGGCCCAGTGTTGAGCGATCGGTCCCACCTGGCCGGGCGCCTCCGACATTCATGGCGATGAGGACGAGTGCACGCGCAATGGTGGCATTGGCCCGGGTGCCGTGGCCGAGGACGTTGAACCCGCTGTTGAGACCGATCCGGCGAATCACGGGTCCGTTGACGATGACCGCGACACCTGCTCCCATGGTGGTCGACAGCAGGCCCTGCCAGGCGAAGTCTGGGTCAAGCGCCGCATCGAGGGCGGCCAGCACCACCGGGAAGTACGCGGGACGGCACCCCGCCATGACCGCGTTGATGGCGGCCTTTTCCACGGTCAGTTCCGCCCCCGACGGCGGAATCGGCCCCAGGACGTGATCGCGTGCCAGAGTGCATTCGTTCAGCATGGCCAGCACGCGTGCCGGCGTCGGCGGCACCACGGGAAGACCGTCGGACCACCCACGGATGTCCATGATCTCGAAGGGATCCTCCGGAAACTGCAGGGTGAGGGTCGCGGACTCGAGGCCAGTTTCGACTTGGAGCGCCTGGAGTTCCTCCGCCCAGACCGGTTCCTCGCTCAGGGATCCGCATCCTGGCCGTTCGTCGGGCAGACCGGGGCCGAGATCGTCAAGAGCGGCAATGGCGCACCACTCCCGCCGGGACCACCCGATCGCCCTCGACATCTCCACGCCACCTGTCAAGCGGATCAGCGTTGGCACGATGGTGATCGCGAGTCGAAACGACACCTCGAGGTGACGGTCGTCGTGAACCTGCAGTCCGCCCGGAAAGTCCGGATTGTCCTGCGAGTAGATGGCGGCCAGTGCACCGCGTGCCTGGAGATCCGCCGCCACCGGCGCAATCAGCCGGCAGGTCGGGCAGCCCTCCCGGACAACCAGAACGAGACCGTCTTCGGGAATCTCACTCGACATGGCGTTTCCAGTTCGTGTTACGCTTGTCCGACGATGCACATCGCCCCGGGGAGGGGATCATGACCGATATCCAGCGCCTGCAACCAGGCGAACTCTACAGCGGCGCCGTCATCCATGGCGACACTGTATGGCTTTCCGGCAAGGTGGCTTCGGATGCCACCGGTGATGTCCGGGAGCAGACCCGGGATATCCTGCAGCAGATCGATACCACCCTTGAGGCCTGCGGCACCTCAAGATCGCGGCTTCTTTCGGTGCAGATTTGGCTTGCCGACATCGCAGACTGGCCAGCCATGAACGAGGTCTATACCGCGTGGATCGATTCCGGCAACAAACCGTGTCGCGCCACCGTCGAAGCCGCCCTGGCACGCCCCGACCTGCTGGTGGAAATCATGTGCGTGGCGGCCCGGTAGGTCAGCGGCACGCCGTCGCGCCGCCATCGATGGAAAGCAGGGCGCCGGTCATGAATTTCTGACCGGGGTCGGCCAGGAAGCAGATCGCGTCGGCAATCTCTTCAGGCGACGCGATGGTCTTCATCGGTGAGAACTCCGCAATGTCGCGGAGCGCTTCCGCGTCGTCTCCGGCTCCGAGCATGTCGGTCATGACCGCTCCCGGACACACCGCATTGACCTTGACATCGGGTGCCAGATCATGGGCGAGGGCCCGTGTCATGTTCACGACCGCACCCTTGGAGGTGCAGTAAAGGGCGCTTTCGTGATTGCCGGAGAGCCCGGATTCCGATGCGGTCATGACGATGGCGCCGTTGTTGCGGCGAAGTTCCGGGATTGCGGCCTGACTGCAGAAGAAACAACCCTTGACGTTGATGTCCATGAGCCACGTGTAGGTCTCGTCACTCACCTCCTCGACAGGCCCCCCAACGTAGACTCCGGCGTTGTTGACGAGGACATCGAGACCGCCCAGGCCGTCGATCGCAGTGTTGACGACCCGGCGGCAGGCTGCAGCGCTGCCAAGATCACCAGGTGCAGGCACCAGGTTCTCGCCACCCAGACCGGCAATGGCGGCTGAGACATCGTCGGCCTTGCGGCCGTTGACGGCGACGCTGGCGCCGCCTTTCAGGAAGGCCCGCGCAGCGGCGAGTCCGATCCCCCTTGTCGAACCGGTGACGAGAACGCGTTTTCCGTGAAAAGTCATTGCTGTGCCTCCAGCTGTTGCCGCCAGGCGTCAAGTTCGTGAACGTACCACTGTGCGTTGTTCCGGATGTCGTCGATCTCGCCTGAACCGAGATCACGCAGCTTTCTTGCCGGAACCCCTCCCCACAACTCTCCACTCGGCACCACCTTTCCGGGCGCCACCAGGGCGCCGGCG